>JAJYGU010000016.1 GCA_021784975.1 Planctomycetota bacterium | reverse complement strand
TGGCCGCCGCGATGTCCAGCAGCGTCGGCAGCAGCCCCAAGGCCAACTGGCTAATCGACTCGAACAACGCCGCCAGCCCATCCCACACCAGCAACAACGCCACCGACGCCGCCTTCGCTAGCTATTGAATGTCGGCGGGCGCGTCGTGATGCCACAGGATGGCACATCCTCGCGCCGGGTGCCGGGTGCCACGGGTAAGCAAAGCTTACCCGTGGATGGAGCCTGCCCCCTGGGCACGGGTAAACTGCGTTTAGCCATGCCACCCTCCGTCCCTGCTCACCCGACGCATCTGCGTTGCCATTTCACGGGCATATCGTACAATGAGCGGTTGGGGAACAGAGAAAAAAGGAGTCGGCCATGAAGTCTTCGGACCGGCGGTGCGGCGGCCTTTCGCGGAGAGAGTTCATCGAGCGGATCGGGTTGGTGGCCGTCGCCGGCGGTTTCCCTCCGGCGACGCTGGTGTGGGGCGGTGAAGCCGACAGCGGGCCGGTCGACTGCGGCCCGCCGCCGCCGGCCAAGCGGCAGCATCGGACCGGCGGCGAATCGGTTCCGCCTCTGCCTTTGCCGGCTACCCCCTTGCGGCGCAGCGAAAAGAAGCGTCCTCCCAGCCCGCCAGCCCTGATCGGCAAGATGGCCATGGGGGCGACCCGCTGGGTGACCCGTAACGGCAAGCGGATACGATACCGCGACTGGATGACCGATCCGGCCGACGTGATTACCCTGTTGAATTGGACCAACGACCGGCTAGGGATTCACTATCGGGCGGTGGAATCCGAGTTTGGCCACTTCTCCTTCGATCCTCGCGAGCTGCCGGCCCTGCTGTTTGCCGGCCACAACAAGTTTGAGCTTAGCGAGGAGATTCGCCAGAAACTTGCCCGCTATGTGCTCGACGGCGGGGCCATCATTGGCGACGCCTGCTGCGGGTGGAGCGACTTCGCCGATTCGTTCCGCCGCGAGATCGAATTGATGTTCCCCGGCCGGCCATTGCAGAAGATGCTGCCCGAAGAGCCGGTGTTCGCTTCCTATTACAAGCTGGGCAACCTCACCTACAAGAAAGGCGACGGATCGACCTTCAGCGAGCCGCCGTGTTTGGAAGGGATCGATTTCGGCTGCCGGGCGGGCGTGATTTTCTCGCCCCGCGACATGACCTGCGGCTGGGACGGCCACGAGCATCCGCGCGGCTTGCGGATCGTGATTCCCCAGGCCCGTCAGCTCGGCGCCAACATCGTCACTTACATCCTCGGCACGTTTCAGCTTGGCCGCTTCTTGAGCACCACCAAGGTGTATTACGAGGCCCGCCAGCCCAGTCGCGATGATTTCGTGTTCGCCCAATTGATGCACCAGGGCGGCTGGAACCCCGATCCTTCGGCGGTCCACAATCTGCTGAAGTTCGCCCGCGATCACTCCACCCTGGAGGTGAAGTTCAAGCGGGAAGACGTGACCTTGAAAGACCCGCGAACCGCCACCTTTCCGCTGTTGTACATGACCGGCCACCACGATTTCTTGTGGAGCGGCGAGGAGGCCGCCGCCCTGCAGCGATACTTGAAAGCCGGCGGACTGTTGCTGGCCGACGCCTGCTGTGGCCGGCTGGCGTTCGACGCCGCTTTCCGCCGCGAAATGGAAAAGGTTCTGCCGGGACAGAAGCTCGCTCGGCTGCCGGCCGATCATCCGCTTTACCATTGTCACTACGATATCCGGCAAGTCGATTACACTCCGCGGGTCCGCGAGGATTACGGCCAGTCGACGGCCCCGGAGCTGGAGGGCATCACCCTCGACGGCAAACTGGCGGTGGTCTACAGCCGCTTCGACCTAGGCAACGGCTGGGAGCAGTTTCCCCACGCCTACAGCTATGGTTTGAGCGACCAGTCGGCCTTGCAGATGGGGACCAATGTGCTGGTGTTCGCAGTGACACATTAAGGGAAAAAGGGGACTGGCTCCGTGGCCCCAACCAATTCAACACAACCATTGAAAGTTACGGCCACGGTGCCTGTCCCCTTTTTTCGCGCGACGTGCTTTGTGCTTGGCGGCCTTGTCTTGTTCGGCTACGAACTCAGTGGGCCAGCCGCTCGCCTTCAAGCCGCCGAGCGTCCGCGGGTGGTGTTGGTCAGCTATGAGGACGAGTACCACGCCGCCGAAACGCTGCCCCGTTTCGCCGAACGGCTCACCGACCAGTTTGGTTGTCGGTGCCGGCTCTTGATCGGTAACAAGAAGGCGGGGGTGGCCGGGCTGGAGGCATTGGCTACCACCGACGTGCTGGTGCTCTTTGTGCGGCGGCAGGCGCTGCCCAAGCCGCAGATGGCCATGCTGCGAAGGTATCTTGACGCCGGCAAGCCGCTGGTCGCCCTGCGAACCGCTTGCCACGCCTTCGACATCAAAGCCGATCCGCCCGCGGGCATGGAAACGTGGCCGTCGTTTGACCACGAGGTGCTGGGCGGCAACTACCACAACCATTACGGCCCCAGCCCGCCGATCAAAATTCGCGCGGTTGGCGTTGCCGCCGCGCATCCCATCCTCGCCGGGGTGGATATCGCGCACTGGACCAGCACCGCTACGCTCTACAAGACCTCGCCGTTGGATCCGAGCGCGGTCACGCTGTTGATCGGCCGAAGGGGCCCACAAAGCGAGCCGGTGGCCTGGACACACCTCTACCACGGCGGACGAGTATTCTTCACCTCGCTGGGCAGCCCCGACGACTTTCACACGCCGCAGTTTTGCACCATGTTGGTGAATGCGATCTACTGGACGATGGACAAGCCGGTGCCCAAGCCACGTTAATCGGTCTCTCTATGTCTCCAGCGGCCGAAAACGCCCTGAAACGTCTCGACGCGGCCCGCCAGCAGTGGTGGTTCTTTTCGCTGCTGACCAGCACGGTGCTGGCAGGTAGCGGCTCGCTGGCCGTATTGATGACCTGCATGCTGGTCGATGCCTGCTGGCAGTTGCCGCAACGGGGGCTCATGTGCCTCTCGGTCGCTTGGCTTACGGTCACCGGGCTGCTGATGCTGTTGGTAGCCCGGCGTTTGCTCCGCGGCCAGCGGAGCTTGGAGGCCACCGCCCGGCGGGTGGAAGTGGAGTTTCCCGAGGTCGGCAGCCAGCTTATCAATCTGGTGCAGCTTGCCAACGACAATAAAAATGTCAGCCAGGTGTTCTGCCAGGCGGCGGTCCATGAGGCGGCCGCGCAGGTGGGGAATGTGGCCTTTGCCGCGGCGGCAACCAGACAGTCGCGTTGGCGGCGGTTCCGCTATTGCATGCAGATGCCCCGCGACCTGACCGAGGCCTTCCTGCTGCTGGCCGCCCTGGGGCTGATGGCCGTGTACTGCGGGGTGCGGCTGCCCAATTGGGCCTCCGCCGCCGAGCGGTTGCTGACGCCTTGGCGATTCGTGCCGTCGGTAGGCTCCGTGGAGATCGTGAGCGTCAAGCCGGGCGACGCCGATCTGCTGGTGGGATCGAGCCTGGAGATCGTCGCCGAGATCAACAACCCCAAGGCCCAGCCGTATGCCGCGACGCTGTTTGTCACCTCGCGGGGCGAGCCCGAGTCGGCGGTGGCGATGAACGCCGATGAGAGCGGGGCGCGCTACACCGCCGCGGTCTCGGCGATCGTCAAGCCCCTGACCTACCGGCTGAAGATCGGCGATTCGGAGACAAAGGCCTATGCGGTGGCGGTCCGCCCGAAGCCGGTGGCTACCAGCTTGGAGGTGACCTACCACTACCCGGCTTATCTCGGCCGGCCCGCCGAAACCCTCACCCAGAAAGGGCTCGACCTGGAAGCCCCGCAATTCACGGTGGCTGAGTTGCGGCTGCACCTCTCGGTGCCGATCGCCAAGGGGCGGGTTGAAATGGAGAACCTGCAATATGAGGGGCAGGTGGAGCCGAGCGGTATGCAAATGACGGTGCGCATCCCGTTGCTGAAAGACGGCACCTACCTGGTGCGGCTGTTCGACAGCGCCGGGCACACCGATCCCGACCCGCGCCTGAATCGCATCACCGTGCTTCTCGACCAGCCGCCCATCGTCGAATTGCTCAAGCCCGCCCAGGAAAGCTCGGCCGCCCCTGGAGACACGGTGCCGGTGGTGATCCGTGCGGGCGACGATCACGGCCTCGACCACCTGCGCCTGGAGATGAAGGTCCGGCCAGCGGAACGGCACGACGGCAAGACGGCCGCGGCGGCCCAAGACGCCACGACGCCGGCCGACGACCAGCCGGTAACCGTCGTCAAACAGTGGACCGATTTCAGCGGCCAGTCGCTCACCTCGGCCGTCCGCCGGCATCGCCTGCACTTGAAGCCGGAACTCGCCCAACCCGGCGCGACGGTGCTGATCCGGGCGGTGGCGGGCGATAAGCGCGCCATCGGCGAATGGGGGCTCGATCTGAAATCCCAGGAAACCGCCAGCGGCTGGCATGCCGTCAAGCTCGTGGCCGCAGAGGCCAAGACCCAGGCCGCCCTCCGGCAAATCGAAGGTCTGCGGGACGCCATCTGGAAGATGCTGCAGCGCCAGGTCCGTGCCCGCGTGACCGCCGGCGGGTTGCTTGGCAACGAGGCGCCGCCGCAACGGGCCCCCTTGGTCGCCGAGGTCCGCAGCGACCAAGTCGAGATCCAGAAGCAGTCGAGCGACCTGGTCAAGTCGATCGGCGCCCCGGATGGCCCGGAGCAAACAGCGATTAAGCAGACCCTGAATTCGCTGGCGGTCGGCGATATGCTCCAGGCGGTGGCCCGTTGCGACGACCTGGCGAAGCTCAAGACGCCCGAGGGACTTCGCAAAACTGCGCCCCAACTGACGGCCATCCAGGACCGGATCGTGGCGGTCTTGCGAAAGCTGCTGGACGTGGCCCGGCGCACGGAGAGCGACATGCTCTCCGCGATGAAGAACCGCGGCGACACCAGCCTGCCCGACGACGTAAAACAGAAGCTCCAGGAGCTGCGCGACAAGCTGGACCAGTTTCTCAAAGAGCAGAAGAAGCTGATCGAGGCCAGCGAAAACCTGGCCAAGAAGCCGGTGGACGATTTTACCAAGGAGGAAAAGGAGAAGCTCAAAGGCATGGCGGCCAGCGAGGACGATTGGTCGAAGTTCATGGCCGACACCCACTCGGACTTAAGCAAGCTGCCCGAGCAGGATTTCGCCAACGCCTCGCTGGCCAAGGAGTTGATCGAGGTGCAAACCGAATTGAAGATGGCCGAGGACGCGCTGTTGAAGAAATCGGTAGATATCGCCGTGCCGTTGGAGCAGTTGGGCTATGAACGGGCCGAAGAGCTGAAGACGAATATCGAGAAATGGCTGCCCGACACGCCCGATCGCGAAAAATGGAGCCAGGAGGAATCGCTCACCGACAAGGACAAGGAGGCCCCCATGGCCGAGTTGCCGGGCGAGCTGGAAGACTTGGTCGGGGATTTGATGGAGAAGGAGGAGGACCTGTTCGACGAGATGGAGGACGTCTCCAGCAGCGCGATCGACTCGATGGACAAGGGCATCGGCTGGGACGCCATGGACGGTCCGATCTCGGACAACAGCGCCAAGGGAGTGACCGGCAACCGTTTGCCCAACAGCAGCGAGATTCGCGGCCGATCCGGCGAAGGGCGGCAGGGTAAATCAAGCGGCGAGTTCGTCAGCGACGAAGCCGTCGGCAAAGGCGGCCGCAAAACCCCCACCCGGCTCACTGCCGATCCGTATATGAAGGGCCAGATCAAAGACCACAGCAAGGATCCGACCGGCGGAGCCACCGGCGGCGGCAAAGAAAGCGGCGCCGGCGGCGAAGGGCTCGAAGGGCCGGCGCCACGCTCGCCCGGCCAACGCGAAGGCCAGCGCCTGGCCGGCAAACAAGCCGCCCTGCGAAATCGGGCCGAGGCCCTCGATCTTCGCTTCCAGGTGAGCAATTTCCACCATACCGATTTGAAGAAGATGATTGACCTCATGTCGCAGGTGGAACGCGACGTGAGGGCCGGCCGATACCGCAGCGCCCTCAGGCAGCGGAAGGTGCTGGCCGAAGGGTTGGGCGGCATCAAGCAGTACGTCAAGGGCGACTTCCAAGTCCGTCAAGACACCACCTCCAATCTGCCGGCTGAAATCCAGAAGAAGCTGCTGGGCAGCTCGCAGGACCCGTCGCCGCCGGGCTGGGAAGACCTGAACCGGCAATACTTCGACCGGCTCTCCACCGCCGGCGAAACCCCCGTGGCTGCCTCGGCGACGAAGCCCGCACCGGCCGCAAACGACAAAAAGGCGGCGACGAAGTAATGTGGAAGATGCAGCCGAATTGTGGAAAGTGGCTCGAACCTAGAGCGGTGCCGCGATGCGGTCCCCTCTCCCTCCGGGAAAGCGTTAGGGTGAGGGCGAATCACCACAGGCCATTGGCCCTTGGCACGATACTGCTTCTGATCTTCGCTTGCGCCTCCGCGGCCGCGGCCGATGCTCCGACCACCTCCGCCAAGAAGAAGAAGGTCGTCATTCCCTTTGATTTCGTCTCCAAGTTCGACCAGGGCCGCTACGGGGCAAGGGTCGGCGACCTGATCTGGACCAAGCTTAAACGCGAAGGCGGGTTCGTGATCCCCGAGTCGATGCTCGATGTGCGCGAATACTGTGCCAGCCACCAACTCCGTCCGTCGCCCCAGATCGACTTGGGGCAGATGAAAAAGATCGTCTGCGACGACTTCGGCGGCCAGATTGGCATCTGGGGGAGCGTCGAGCGGGCACCTGGGGCCGCCGGCGAACGCTACGACCTGGTGCTCAAGTGCGTCGATTTCTCGACCGATCCGCCGACGGTGATCCACCAAGCAACCGCACGGACTAATTCGGTCAGTGAAATTCCGCATTTGTACGTGAAGCAGATGCTGGATGCGCTCTACCGCCGCAGCCCCTCCAGCCCGCACGGGCCGGATCGCCTGGCTGAGGAGAACTGGCGCAAGAATGCGAACCTGATCGATGGCGGCGATTTCGAGAGCGGCTCCGGCGGCGTGCCCAAGGGTTGGGAGAGCGTGGCCGGACAGCAGCGCGAGCGGCTGGGCCGGCAGGTCCGCTGGGTCGCGGAGAGCGCCCATTCCCAGAATCACCTCATCCGGTTCACTCTCGACCGGGAAGTGGCCGAAAACGAGGGCCTGATGTATTACAGCCGACTGTTCCCGATCGAAGAAGGCGCCAAGTACCGCTTCCAATGCCGCTGGCGTTCGACGGCCCCAGCGGTCAAAGTGTTCATCAAGTGCTACGATGAGATTGATACGCCTTATCGGGGAAGCCGGGCGAAGCAAACCTCCGCTTCGAGGTATTCCAGCCGAGAGGGCGGTCCGTCATGCGACGATCGCCTTCGCGAGGTCTATCGCAGCCAGCAAAACTTGAGCGGACCAATGAGGACCTGGAACACGCACACCGAAGATTTCACTCCTAAGCACACCAAGTATTCGCCCCAATGGGGCCGGGTGATGCTGTATGCTTATGTCAAGGCGGGCGTGGTCGATTTCGACGACGTGGTGGTCAAGCAAATCGTCCCGCCGCCCTCGCTCGGCCGGCACGCCAAGGTCCGCCGCAATTCGAGCGAGACCCAAGTGACCACCGAGGAAATGGAAGCCAACGAGCACCGCAGCCAAGAACCGAAGCAGTAGAGAGATGCCTCATCACGATTATTCACCCGCCGATTTCGGCCTCAGCCCGCTGATGTTCTACTACGAGGTCACCAGGGCCTGCGACCTGGTGTGCAAACACTGCCGGGCGTCGGCCCAGGAGCAACGTGATCCGAACGAGTTGACGACCGATCAATCCCAAGCCCTGATCGAGCAAATCGCCTCATTTCCACGCAAGCCGATGCTGGTCCTCACCGGCGGCGATCCGTTGAAGCGGGCCGACTTGTTCGACTTGATCCGCTACGCGGTCGGCCGGGGCTTACAGGTGGCCTTGACCCCGTCGGCCACCCCGCTGGCCACCTTCGAGGCCTTCGAGCGGGCCCGAGCGGCCGGCGTGCGGCGACTGGGCATCAGCCTCGACGGGGCCGACGCCGCCACCCACGACGCCTTCCGCGGCTGGCAAGGGAGCTTCGAGCGGACGCTGCGGATGCTCGAAGACGCCAGAAAGCTGGATCTGGGCGTGCAAGTCAACACCACGATCACCCGCCGCAATGTCGGGCAGATTGACGCCATCGCCGATCTGTTGGCGACCTACGGAATCGCCATGTGGGCGGTCTTCTTTCTGGTGCCGGTGGGCCGGGGTGTCGAGGAGGAGCGAATCGCGCCGGCGGAATACGAAAGCGTCTTTGCACGGCTCTGGCATCATTCGCAGCGGCAGCCCTACGCGGTGAAGACCACCGAGGCCCCGCACTATCGCCGTTTCGTCTTGCAGCAGGGAGGCGATCCGCTGGCTGGCCCGGCCGGGGCCGGCGATGCGGCCCAGCATCGCGGCCATCGCGCCCCGCTGGGCGTGGGCGACGGCAAGGGCATCATGTTCGTCAGTCACACCGGCGAAATCTTCCCCGCCGGCTTCCTGCCCCTGCGCTGCGGGCAGTTTCCCGGCGACTCGGTGGTCGAGGTCTACCAGAGCCATCCCACTTTTCGCGCCCTAAGGGATCCCGATCGCTTCAAGGGCCGCTGCGGCGTGTGCGAGTACCGGCACGTCTGCGGCGGCAGCCGGGCGCGGGCCTACGCCGTCACCGGCGATTTTCTGGAAAGCGAGCCGGATTGCGTCTTCATACCCACAGCACAGAGAAGCTCGGTAAGCATCCTGCGGAACACGTAGGGCGGCGCAAAAGGATACCAGCGAACATTTGGAGTGCGGCGGATTATCGCCGCTTCTGAGCGACCGGAGGATCGCGACGAAAACGATTCCCAGGTGAAGCTCGCATGGCCCGCAAACCGCGAAAGACGCCGGAAAAGCGGCGATGAATCGCCGCACTCCAAGGAAGGCTCGCTTGCCAATAGGCTAGGCGGCTTTCCTGGCCGGCGGCCAGTCGCGGTGGGCGGTGCGTACTACTCCGTACTTCTCGGTGATCTTCTTAAGAAGCGCGTTGCGATAGGGGAACCAGAGGCAGTGGGGGATGATCTTGATCTGGCCGGTCTCGACGTCCTCATACGGCATGCCGGCCTTGCAGCTCTTCAGCCGCTCGGAGTCGATCGAGTGCTGCTCCTCGAAGGGCAGCACGGCCACGCGGAGGTAGGTGACCGGCGCGGGACGCCCGGTGCGATGTTTCGTACGGTGGCGTTGCCAGAGATGCCACCCGCTCCGAACCATACCGGGCAGCAGGTACCTGCCAAAGGCACGATGCAGGTCGATGGTCCGCACCAGCCAAGGGACAAGTGTGGCCAGACAGAGCAGCTTGCCTTGCAGTTTCTGCAAGGGTTTGTGCGGATCGAGCCGCGAAAGTCGCGGATCGAGCTTCTTCATCAGGTCGGAAAACTCCTTGGCCGCCTTGGGCAGCGGCTTGGTGAGGTACTGATTCAGTCCGACATAGGATTCGCGGCCGGGGATCAAAAATGTGACCGATTCGCAGTTCGGATGGACGCCAGCTAGGAATAGGAAGCCTGAGGTCGGACGGTCGCGGAAGAAGGGCCGCAGCCGCAGCAGCCAGTAGCTCATCCCGGCGGGGATGAAATCCACCTTGCCGCCTGGCACGGCCGCCGCGATCATCTTCTCCACATCCTGGGCGGTGGTGTGCTGGGCCACCTCGAACACGCCCGGCTCCCAACTCTCGTACAAGGGGATGATTCCCAAATCGGAGACCAGCTCGCGGTTCTCGTGGCAGAACTGGATCAGGTCGGCGATATGCTGGTCGTTGATCCCCAGGGCCGCGCAGGCGATGATGGTGTGCTTGCGGCGGCTGTATTTCTTGAGGTTCGCCAGGGCCTGCATTTTCTTGTCGAAGACACGGCCGTTGTTCCGCAGACGCTCGTAGATCTGGCGGCTGCGGCCGTCGAAGCTCAGCCGCAGGCCGACCTCCAGCTCGCAGAGCTTGCGGCAATACTCTTCGTCGGCCAGCCGCAGCCCGTTGGTGGTGATCTGGGTGTCGACGCCGTACCGCCGCCCCAGGGCGATGATCTCGAACATGTCGTCGCGGACGGTCGGTTCGCCGCCGAAGAGATTGACGGTCGGCCGGGGGCGCATCTCGGCCACGGCGGCGAACACCTTCTCGAAGTATTCCAGCGGCGGATTGAAATCGAAGCCCATCCCGTGGAGCGAAAAGCCGCAGATCGGGCACTGCATGTTGCAGTGGTTGGTGACGTCCATAAACAGCAAGGCCGGATGATGGGCCTGCTGGCAGCGGTCGCAGTGCAGCGTGCAGGCCGCCGCCTGGTTGGGGACTCCCTCCCACAACTTGCCTCGCGCCTGCCAGCTGGCGGCATCTGAGCCGACCAGGGAATCGGTCGATCCGCACGTCGGACAGCACTTGCGAAGCCAGACCTGCCCGTTGGGGAAGTGATATTCCGCTGGGACTCGTTGCCGGCACTGGTTGCACAGGCCGAGGTTCGACTGGGGCATGAATAAGCCTCCCAAATCACCAAGCCATGCCCGCGCAGTGACCCCCAAAAATAGCCTGAAGGAGCGGGATACATTTAGATTCGGCGGTCGTAGGCAAGCTCAATTAGCGGTCGATGGGCGGTTATGGATTGCCCGCAAATTCGATACAGGCCCCCGTGTTTGGATCGCCGGAGTCCGGCAACCGGGACTGTCCCGATTTTTGCGGCAGGAGGCCACAAAAATGGGACTGTCCCGTTCAAGGCCGCCAAGTGACACGAAATGCGGTACAGTGCCGGCGACCGGCTGGCCCCGGCATCCCTTCCGACGCCGGGAGTCTGGCCTGGATTATTCACGGCCGCCGGATGTGCACCGCGCAGGCGCGCAATTATAACCCGAAGCGTAAGCGAGGGTAAATTCTGTGGCCGTCCTCGCTTACGCTTCGGGTTACGGTGCGGCCGCGAATAATCCGGGCTAGCGAGCGTGCCCCCCGCCTCCGAGCTTCCGCAATTGTCTCGCCCACAGAGTCAGCCACAGGGCTATCAACACCAGCAGCCAAACGATGAACTTCAAGACGGCCACCGCCCAGAACCACACCGTTTGGACGAACGCCCAATCGAGATTCGGCCCCCACATAGACAAGACCCACTCCGGCCGTGCCTTTATGACGGCCAGATAGGCAATCCATTGCACCACAATGAACGCCACCGCGATCAGCACCACCCACCAGGTGGCGAATGCCGCGGCCCTCACTCGCTTTTCGAACGCGTCATTCATGGTCACCTCCTTTTCAGATGGCCAATCAATTATATAATTCGCATTTGAAGGAGATCAATCTATGGATATGGTGGAGTATTGTGCCGGTCCGCAACTCGTGCGGCAGGCGGTTTCGGGGATGACGCGGGAGCAACTCATGGCCCGGCCGATCCCCGGCAAGTGGTCAACCTTGGAGGTGATTTGCCATCTGGCCGACTTCGAGATCGTCTTGGCCGACCGGATCAAGCGAGTGATTGCCGAAGACAACCCGACGATGTTCAGCGGCGACCAAGATCGATTCGCCGCGCGGCTGGCCTACCACCAGCGAGACGCCGAAGAAGAGATGGTGTTGATCGAACACATTCGCAAGCAAGTCGCCCGGATTTTGCGAAGCCTGCCGTCGGAAGCTTTTCAGCGTCGCGGCACCCATTCGGAGTCCGGCCCGATGACGCTGGCGACCTTGGTGGAACGCATCACCGGCCATATTCCGCACCACGTTCGCTTTATCCAAGAGAAGCGGAGGGCGCTGGGCTTGCCGGACGTGTGAGGGAGTAACAAAGTAGCATGTACCGATGCCGGAGCGCGGGCGTCCGGCCCGCCCCGAGAATTGCGGGCGAGACGCCCGCGCTCCCGTTTGGTGCCCGGACGGTACCAGGCAAATCGAATCGCCCACCCGCCGATGAGCGATGAACCGGAGGCCAACCATCCCCGACACGCTGCCCACTGGTCCGCCAGGTTGGGATGGGGCCTCGGGGTGGTGCTCTTGGCGGCGGTCGTCACGGGCCTGGCGTTCTTGCCGGTTGCCCAATACTACAAGCAACTCTTGGAATGGATTGGGAGGCTCGGTCTGTGGGGCCCGGTCTTACTGGTGTTGGTCTACGTGGTGGTGTCTCTTGCCTTTCTGCCCAGCTCCGCACTGACGCCGGGGGCCGGTTTCCTATTGGGCGCGATCTGGGGCGCGGTGCTCGCTTCGCTTGGGGTCACTTTGGGGGCCACGGCGGCGTTTCTGCTGGCCCGCGGTCTGCTCCGCGGCAGGATTGAGCATCGCCTGGCGAGCCACCCGAAGTTTCGCCGCCTGGACCGCGCCGTTGCCGCCCGCGGATTTCAGATCGTGTTGCTCGCTCGGCTGTGCTCTTTCTTCCCTCATGATCTGACGAGCTATGCCCTTGGCTTGACCGACATCTCCCTGGGCCGCTACGTGCTGGCAACCTGGCTCGGCCGGCTGCCCGGCACCGTGATGTTCGCCTATCTCGGCTCGACGGCCCGGAGCCTTGCCGAGGTGGCGGTCGGCAAGGCAGCCTTCGGAGCGGCCCACCAGGTCTTTCTGACGCTGGGCGTGGCGGCCATGGCGGCGATGGTGATTCTAGTGGCCTCAGTGGCCCGAAAAGCCCTGCGGGAAGCGGTCGACGATTCGTCCGGGCAGCGGAGGGATTAGCGCGGCGTACTTACCGCTGAGCACGCGAAGGACGCAGAAAGAAGAGGGCATAGTGTATGGGCATATGTGTTTCCCGGCAAGAGCGGCGCTTGGGTGGCCGTTCAATCGCCAACCACCACGATTCAGTAGCGGCACTGCGATTTCAGGCACTCGCATTAGAGCAGGTTGTTTTGCGGCGGAACTCTAATCTTCGCTGATCCTCGCTGATCGGACCTATCAGTGGAGATTAGCGGTTATCAGTGTTCCCCCTCGTTGTGCGAATGCGTTTTGGCCACGACCGCTAGTCCGCCCTGCAATTGATTCGAGCCTGATTCTCATCCTTACGTTCGGCATTGGCGCCGCGAAATCTGCCACGTTAGCGGCATCGTGTGAGTAGCCGGAGGTGGAGCGCAGCGCAACCCCTGGCAGTCAAATTCGTGCGGCCCATGCCGCGTAGCGGCATCACATCGGCCGATTGTGCGCGGCTGTAGCGCCGCTAGGCGGCTTCTATCGTTTTTCGCTCGCGACCAGGGGTTTCGCTGCGCTCCACCCCTGGCTATTCAAGTCACGCCGCTGTGCGGCGGGTAGTCGGACGATGTACGCCGCACGGCCCGTTCATTGGTGCCCGGAAACGGGAATGCAACCCCGGGGCGGCTACCGCCGCCCACGGCGCATCGGTAGAATTATCATAGGTGATCCTTCTCACCGCTCGCCGCATGGAGGAAACCGTGAGCACTTTGCCTTTCGCCCATCTGCACTGCCATAGCCACTACAGTCTGCTGGACGGGGCCGGCACCATTCCGGGCCTGCTCGAGCGGACCAAGACCCTGCAGATGAATGCCTTGGCACTGACCGATCACGGCAATCTGCACGGGGCCCTAAAATTCTACCTGAAGGCCAAGGAACTGGGCGTCAAGCCGATCCTTGGGCTGGAGGCCTATATTGCCCCCGGCAGCCGCTTCCACAAGGAGGCCTCGGGCACGAAGGAGGCCAATTTCCACCTCACCCTGCTGGCCCGCAATCGCACCGGCTTTCAGAACCTCTTAAAACTCTCGTCGGCCGCGTTTTTGGAGGGGTTTTACTTCAAGCCGCGGATCGACAAGGAGCTGCTGGCGGCCCACAAGGAAGGACTGATCTGCCTGAGCGGCTGCTGCTCCAGTGAACTGAGCCGCATCCTGGCCGCCGGCGGCGAGGCGAACCTGGAGAAAGCGGTCGAGATCGCCGCCTGGTACCGCGACGTGTTCGGCGAGGACTACTACATCGAGCTTCAGAACAACCATTTGGAGATCCAGCGGGCGGTGCTGGAAGGGGCGGTCGAGGTCGCCCGGCGGTTGAACATCCCCACGGTCGCCACCAGCGATGTCCACTACATCCACCGCGAGGACGCCGAGGCCCAGGACATTCTGCTCTGCGTCAACACCGGCAAGTTCCGCACCGACACCAATCGCATGCGGATGGACAGCAACGAGTTCTTCCTCCGCAGCCCGGAGGAGATGTACGCCGCCTTTCCGGGCATGGAGGACGCCCTGCGGCGCAGCCAGGAGATCGCCGACCGCGTGGACATCGAGTTGGAACTGGGCAAGCGGCACTTCCCGGTCTTCACGCCGCCCGAGGGAAAGACCTCGGAGGATTATCTGCGCGAAATGTGTCTGGCGGGCTTGAAACAGCGGTATGCGAATCGCCGCGATCGGTGTGTAAGTGGGGAACTTTCGGAGGAGGTAATGGCCCGGTTGGACCGCGAGCTGGGCGTGATCAACAAGCTCGGATTTGCCAATTACTTCCTGATCGTTTCTGATTTCGTGCGATTTGCTCGCGAGCAGGGCATCCCGGCCACCGCCCGCGGCTCGGGGGTGGGTTCGCTGGTGTCCTATGCGCTGCACCTCAGTCACGTTTGCCCTTTGGAGTTCGATCTGCTCTTCGAGCGATTCTTGGACGAGAGCCGCCGCGAGGCCCCGGATATCGACATCGACTTCTGCCAGCAGCGCCGCGGCGAAGTGATTCAGTACGTCAAAGACAAGTATGGCGTGGCCAACGTGGCCCAGATTGGCACCTTCGGCACCCTGGCCGCCCGGGCGGCCATCCGCGATGTGGGCCGGGCCCTCGGCCTGCCTATTCCGCGCGTTGACGCGGTGGTCGCCCTGGTGCCCGACGAATTGAAAATCACTCTTCGCAAGGCACTCGACAAAAGCGACGAGTTGAAAAAGATCTACGAAAGCGACGTCGAGGTTCGTAAACTGATCGAATTGGCGAAGAGCATCGAAGGGCTGGCCCGAAACGTGGGCACCCACGCTGCCGCGGTGGTGATCGCCGACCGGCCGCTGACCGACTACCTGCCGCTGCAGCACGTGCAGGAGAAGAAGGAGATCATCACCCAGTGGGACATGGGCGACGTCGAGCGGGCCGGCCTGCTGAAAATGGACTTTCTGGGCCTGCGCAACCTGACCATCCTCTCGAAGGTCGTCGATCTGATCGAGCAAACCACCGGGCAGAAGATCGACCCCTATCAATTTCCGCTGGACGACCCGGAGACCTTTGCCTTGCTGTGCCGCGGGGAGACTAAGGGCGTATTCCAGTTGGAAAGCGGCGGGATTCGCGACCTGTTGCAGCGGATGAAGCCCGACCACTTCCGCGACATCATCGCCACCAACGCCCTCTATCGGCCCGGCCCGTTGGAAGGCGGGATGGTCGACGATTACATCCAGGTCAAGCTCGGCCGCAAGCAGGCCGAGTACAAGCATCCGGTGATGAAAGAGGTGTTGGAAGAGACCCACGGGGTGATGGTCTACCAGGAGCAGGTGATGCGGATCCTCAACCGCCTGGGCGGGATCGCCTTGGCCAACGCCTACAGTTGCATTAAGGCGATCAGCAAGAAGAAGCTGGAGATGATCGCCAAGTATCGCGAGGAGTTCATCGCCGGGGCGCACGAAAAGGGGATGTCGAAGAAGGAGGCCGAAGAGCTTTTCGGCCTGATCGAGAAGTTCGCCGGCTACGGCTTCAACAAGAGCCACTCCACCGCCTACGCCCTGATCGCCTACATGACCGCCTATTTGAAGGCCCACTACCCGGTGGAGTTCATGGCGGCGTTGCTCTGTAGCGATATCCCGGGCCGCAACTTCAAGCGCAAGGACTCGCTGGTCGAGCACCTGGAAGACTGCCAACGGATGGGCGTTTCCGTGCTGCCGCCCGACGTGAACCACTCGGGGGCCGAGTTTACCGTGTCGGACGGGAAAGTCTATTTCGGACTTTCGGCCATCAAAGGCTGCGGCGGCGGGGCGGCGGCGGCTATCGCCAAGGAACGCTCTGCCCACGGTCCCTATCGCAGCCTGTTCGACTTCTGCGAAAGGCTCGATCCCGGCGCGGTCAACCGCACCGCCATCGAATCGCTCATTAAGGCCGGCGCTTTCGACGCCCTGGGCGCCAAGCGGGCCCCTTTGTTCGCCGCCCTCGACCGGGCCTTGCAGGCCGGGGCCTCGGCGGCCTCCGACCGCCGCAGCGGGCAAATGGGGCTGTTCGGCAGCCAGGAGGACGAGGAGCCCTCCGCCGCCGGCGCTGCCGACCTGCCCGACCTGCCCGAGTGGAGCGAACGCGAGCGGCTGGCCAAAGAGAAAGAAGTGCTCGGCTTCTACCTGTCGAGCAATCCCCTCGCCGAGCACCAGCAGACCTTCGCCGCCTACTGCTCGCACTCCACCGTGCAAGCGGCCGAACTGAGCCACCGTAGCGAAGCCATGCTGGGCGGCATGATCTCGGCCCTGAAACTCTCGAACACCAAGAACCCCAAGCCGGGCAGCCCCAGCCGCTTCGCCATGTTCGACTTGGAAGACACCGAGGGCATCATGCGGTGCATCGTGTGGCCCGAGCAATTCGCCCATTACGAGCAGTTGATTCAACCCGACGCCATCGTGGTCGTGCGCGGCTCTGTCGACAAGCGGCCGGGCAGCGAAGAGGCCAACTTCATCGTCAACGAAGTGATCCCGCTGGAAGACCTTCCCAGTCGGTATACCCGCGGCGTGCGGATTCGCCTCTCGGAGAGCGAGCACGGCACGGAGAAGCTGGAGCAGCTTTACGAGATCCTCCGCGGCTATCCGGGCGGTTGCAGCCTGGAGCTGACGATCGGCCTGGCCGACGGCGCCAGCGTGGCCTGCAAGTGCGACCGCATGCAGGTGGCCGTCAGCAGCGAGATGCGCAGCCGCGTCGATCAACTCCTCGGCACAGGCAACTTCCGCCTGCTGACCGCCCCGCCGGTGAGCGGCAACGGCGGCCGCGGCAACGGCCGCTCGCGACGGTAGGTGTGCCAGTAGCACAGCCGCCGCTGGCTGTGCAGAGTAGTTCGTATCACAGCCATCCCAGGCTGTGTGGCGCCAAAAAAATTCCGCTCGAGCCGTGATTGGCAAAGCCACCCCAGAAACGCCCCAAATCGGCCCGCGCGCGAACCGACCAGCCTTCCAGACCCGACCAAGAGGGGGTAGAATGTGGCGCTAGTGATCACCCGATCTCGGAGTGCGAACAATGACGGCTTTTGAACGAATCACGTCCGATCCGGCGATGATGAATGGCCAACCGTGCATTCGTGGGATGCGCCTGACCGTGCGGCGGGTGCTGCAAGCGTTGGCAACCTATCCCGACCGTGATCAGTTCCGGGCCGAATACCCGGAAGTTGAGGACGAAGACATCCGCCAGGCCCTTGAGTACGCTGCGGCGAACCTTGACGACAAGGTGGTCGAATTGCGGCCCGTCCCATGAAGTTGCTCTTGGATCAGGGCCTTCCACGCTCCACGGTTCAGCACTTGGCGCGCATGGGCATTGCCGCCGAGCATGTAGGCGACTTGAACATGGCGAGGGCGGCCGATGTGGACATTCTCGACGTGGCGCGAGAGCGTCAGGCGGTCGTGGTTACCCTCGACGCCGACTTCTACGCGCTGCTGGCGACATCGAACGCGACCGGCCCGTCAGTCGTGCGTGTCCGACTCGAGGGCTTGAAGGGCCAGCAGTTGGCCGCACTTCTCGCGCAGGTATTGGCGGTCGCCAGCGCTGAACTTGAGGCTGGGGCCGTCCTATCTGTTACCGCGCGGCGGATTCGCGTGCGGCTGCTTCCCATCGTCCCGTCCGTCAATGACCTCGCTAACGACTAACACCGCCCTGGCCCTTACCCTTGTTGCCCCGTAGCACAGCCATCTTGGCTGTGCGAGCCCCAAAACTAGCCGCGTCCCAGTTTCGAGTTCCTGGCCTTGGTGCAAAGGCTCGACCCGCCGGGCGTGGGGGCTCGCGACCTCCGCGAGTGCCTGTTGCTGCAACTAGCGCGCGGCATACCGTATTACGAACAACTCAAGGTCTTGATCAGCAACCACCTGGAGGACCTGAAGTACAATCGGCTGCCGGTCATTTCTCGCCGCACCGGATATTCGATCGAATTGATCCAAACGGTACTGGGGGAATTGCGAAAGCTCAAGCCAAAACCGGGCGCGGACTTTCAGGACCTCGTGGTCCCGCCGGTCACCCCCGACGTGTTCGTCGAGCCGGACGAGAGCGGCCGCTACCGGGTGCGATTGGAAGACAGCCGCACGCCCAGCCTGTTCATCAGTCCTTACTACTGCAAGCTCTTTCAGAGCGGCGAGGCGAAGGAGGAAACCCGCGAGTACATCAAGCGAAAGATCAACGCCGCCCAGTGGCTGATCGATTCGATCCAACAGCGCCGAAGCACCTTGACCAAGGTGGCCCAGGCGATCGTCGACCACCAGCAGGAGTTCCTCAACAAGGGTCCCGAGGCCATCGAACCGCTGAAGATGCAGCAGATCGCCGACAAGGTGGGCGTCCACGTGACCACCGTGAGCCGCGCCGTCGACGACAAATGGATCCAGACGCCGCGGGGCATCTTTCCGCTGAAGCGGTTCTTCTGCGGCGGCACCATGAGCGCCGACGGCGAAGAGGTGGCCTGGGACGCCGTGCGGCTGAAGCTGCAAGAAATCGTCGACGGCGAGGACAAGCAGCACCCCTTAAGCGACGATCAACTCGTTCAGCAGCTCGCCGCCCACGGGATGACCGTC
>JAJYGU010000379.1 GCA_021784975.1 Planctomycetota bacterium | reverse complement strand
GCGTCGGTTCGGCTATTCGGCCGGTGAAGCGGCCGCCGTGTTAGGCTATCGGGACCACAGCGGCATAGGACGGGCAGTGCGGCGAGTGGAGCAAGGCACGGTGGACTTGCAGCGAAGGCTTCAAAGGCTTGAGCGACAGCTTGCCAATCCCTAATCCCGGCCTGACCTCGCGGTTCCCTTCATCTCTCCAATAGATGCGCCGCCGCAAGACGATCCAATAGGAGGTGGAAATAGACCAGTCCGCCGTATCCTTTCCAGCGGGCCAGGGCGCGGTGCACCCTCGGGTAGTCGAGCGGTTTTCTCAGCTTCAGCCACCGCGAGAGGCTGTTGCGGGCGCCCACGTCGTCTCCGGGAAAGACATGCCGGCGCCCCAGGCCGCGGAGCAACACGTACTCCGCGGTCCAGCGTCCCACGCCGCGGAGTTGCTGCAATCGCTCGACGGCCTCTTGATCGGGCGCCGCGGCCAGCGATTCCAGGTCGAGCCGCCCCTCGCAGACCGCCCGCGCCGCCTCGATGATGGCCCGCGACTTTTGATAGCTGAACCCCAACGGCCGTAGCGCCCTAAGATCGAGCCTGGCCAGATCCTCCGGACGCGGAAACGCCTGGGCGGTCGGATTTGCTTTACCCACAGCCGGCCCGTAGGAGTCGCTCAGCCGATTGAGCAAGAGGATGCCCAGCGTTAGCGACATCTGCTGGCAGGCAACGCCGTTGACCAGGCCCTCGAAGACCGTGGGAAAGCGGGGAGGCCGCATGCCCCGAAATCGTTCGACCAATCCCGCAAGCCGGGCGTCACTGGCCGCAAAGCCGTAAAATTCGCCCAGGTCAAGCTTCAGACCGAGCATGCGGTCCAGGAGCCGAGCCACCGTGCCCTTGGATCTCGATCCGCTGGTTGCTCCCTCGACCGAGACGCGCAGATCCGGCGATTCCGGTGAACCGAGCTGTCGAACCGCCACCTCGACTGGCGTGCCGCCCAGCGGCAACACCCGGCGATACGTCGCCCCGTCCCAGCGGTCTACCGCATTCTCCGCCCTGCGTCTGAGCGTCCAGACTGTAAGGTCCAGCCGGAAGGGAGCGACAGGCGATAGCCGGAACTTCACCATGCCGGCATCAACACCGCTTTCCTACGGATTTCCTACAGGCGTTCTCCTCGCAAACAAATGGAATCACCCGCGGTCGCCCGTGGATTCCTCCACGAATCAAGCTCGGCCGCCGCGCTGTCAGGCCATCGCCATCACCGGGCAGCCCGCCTCCTTCCAGGCATGGACACCGCCTTCCAGCACCTTCACGTTGGTGAAGCCTTCCTCCTGGTATTTGCGGACCTGACCGGTGGCCGCCTCGTCGTGCGGACATGCACAATAAAAGATGATCGGCGTGTTCTTCGCCAGTGAGTCCTTCCGCGACAGGAAGTCGTGCAACGAGATGGCCCCCTCCAAGTGATGCTGGTGAAACTCCTCATCACCTTCGTAGCCGCACACGAGCAATGTCTTGGGATCGGATTTCAACAGATCGCACGCCTTGCGTGCGTTAATGGTCTCGACAGCAGTCATGATTGTGTCTCCATTTTCGGATACCTTTTCAACCACCGCAGACCGCGCCGCCTTTGCGCCGCAGTCGCGATGACTCTTCAATAGAATCCTAGGCGCGAGAAGCGGCAACTTCAACCACCAAAAAGGGGATGGCGTATCTCTGGTGACCGATTCCGGCGATGTTAGCGACATCCCTTTTGTTCGCGCTATAATAGTATGAGAATGAGTGAGAACGAGAGTGTCTGGAGTGATAACCATGATTCAACTAAGACGAGCGTATGAGCCGCCTTCCGCCAAGGATGGCTTGCGGGTGTTGGTCGACCGGCTTTGGCCGCGCGGCTTGACGAAGGAAAAGGCGGCCGTCGATTTGTGGCTCAAAGACGTGGCGCCCAGCACGCAGTTGCGGAAATGGTTTGGCCACGATCCCGGTAAATGGCCGCAGTTTCAGGCCCGTTATCGCAAGGAATTGGGCGAGAAACCAGACGCTCTCGCCTTACTGAAAGCCAACAGCCGGAAGGGCGCTGTAACCCTGGTATATGGGGCCCGCGACCAGGAGCACAACGCGGCCTTGGTCTTGAAACAGGTTCTCGAGCGGCCAAGGACCTGACACCTCGGTGCATCAGTACATGGCGGCGTCAATGGCTCCGCCGTCACCGCGGTTGCCGAGTTGGTAGAGGACCGGGGTGGCAACGCCGTAGCTGATCTGGTGGACCGAGCCGTCGCAGAAGGCGATGTTGCACGTGCCGGCGTGGGGGCTGCCGAAGATATTCGTGTTGGCGTAGCCGGGCATGTCCTGCCGCGGTTGGTAGCCGGCCGAGCCGGCGGGAGTGACATTGCTCGGATCGCACACAAAACGGCAATTGTCCGGGTCGTAGCCGCAGTAGGCGCACCATTGATCGCCGTTGTCCAGGCCGGTCTGATACTGGTTCGAGTCGAGGTACTTTTCGCCGCACAGGAAGGTGTTGCTGGCCCCGTCGCCGACCTGGGACATCCGCACCGTGCTGGAATAGAAGAAGATGCCGCCTTGGCCGGCGGGCGTCCGCGAGGCGTCGGATCGGTATTGGAGCATCATGCTCACCGCCCCCGGCGTGGTCCACATTTGATAAAAAGCGGCGGCGGGACCAACCGTGAGTATCTTGTTGAGTCGCTTGGTGGCCGCCATCGTCGCGGGATAGTCGGAGTGCGTGAATCCATTGCCGGCATAGTCGCAGCGCGCGGTGCTGGTCAATCCGCTGGCGGTGCAAGCGGCAAGCGTGGTGGCGCTGGGGTCCCAAAGGATCAAGGACTGCCCGGAACCCACGGCGGCAAGCTCGGTGGCCGTGGCCCCGCTGGCGTACGCCGGAAAGGTCTGCTGGGGGTACCGTTGGGCCGGACGCCGGCTCGGGCAGTACATGGTGCTCAAAGGCGTCTGGGCAGTAGCGATGGCCTGCTTTTGCAGCGTGGCGCCGGTCAGACCCTCCTGGGCCTTGTACAACGGCGACTGCTCAAGGTAGGGTAGGATGTTAAACAACCAGCCGCCGGGCTGCACCATGCGAGCCCCGGCGTCCGGATGCCCCAAAATCATGGCCCCCAGGCCGCCGTTGGGGAAGGTCTGGATGGCGGATTCGCAATTCAAGCACCCAAGTGCGAGCTGTTTGAGGTTGTTGACGCACTGCGCCCGGCGGGCAGCTTCGCGGGCCGCTTGTACGGCCGGCAACAACAGGGAAATCAAGATGCCGATGATGGCGATGACTGCCAGCAGCTCCACCAAAGTGAAGCCGGCAAGCGACTTTGATGATTTCATGGAACACACTCCTTTTCTCGAAAAGGGGACCTTACTGATTTCCCGCGGCGGACTTCTTCGATATCAGTGATGTCCCCCTTATTCGCTCCAATTCTCCGGTTTCGCCCGCCTCGTAACCGGGAAGCTCGCCGAGCAGCCCGCGGTAGGAAGTCGACCGCGCGGTTCTGACCAGCGCCTGGATCCGCGGATCAGCTTCGAGCTCGGCAGGATAACAATACTCGTATTCCTCTTGGCGGACCGCGAGAAATCCCAAGCCGGCCTCCTCGCTGGTCAGACGCAAGCAGATGCCGATGTCGGCCCAGCCGCAGCGAACGGCCTCCGCTACGCCGCGATGCCCATAAGCGATGTGCCGCGGCGGGCGGCGATCGGGCTGCAGCTCGTCGAGCAACTCGCGGGCCGCCGAACCGGCTTCTCGACCTACCCAGCGGGCCCGCGAGCCGACGGCCGCACGCACGCTGCGGAGCCCAAGTCCAGGAGCAAAGGCCAAACCCTCCTGCCAGCGTGCCCCGCGCAGCAGGAAGAAGGCCCCGGACAACTTTTGCCTGGCTGCGGCCACATTCTGCTCGCGGTGGCCGACGGTGGCCAAGTGAACGCCCGCCACGTGGACCAGTCCCTCCGCCACCAAGGCGAGTGCCTGGCGACTGGCGCGGGGGATGGCGAGCAAGCGAAAGTGGCATTGGCGT
>JAJYGU010000466.1 GCA_021784975.1 Planctomycetota bacterium | reverse complement strand
TCCACCCTTGCCCGAGTGGAACTGACCGACGGCCTGACGTTTCCACAGCTTGTGTTGGAGACTGCCGGCCGGCTGCCGCGTGACGCCACCGTGGTGGCGATCTTACCCTCGGCCAACGTGGAAACGGCCGTGGCCCTGGGTGAGCTTCAGCACAAGGGGCTGGCCGTTACCGCCATCCTGAATATCTACGACGACACCGAGTTTGAAAGGGCCGTAGCCCTGCTGGGCGCCGAGGGGATCGAAGCTCGGCACCTGAAGAACCTCGAGGCCCTGCCGACCCTGTGCCGGGAGTACGTGCTTCGCTGACGTATGGTAAAATGCAACCGCGGGACCGTGGGGCGAATGCAAAATGCAAAGTGCAAAATGCAAAATGACCACGAGCCCTAATCCCTAATCCCTGATCCCTCCCCATGGCCCGGCCGCCGCGCAAAACGCTGGTCGATTATTCGGTCATCGCCCTGAGCCCGGTGCTGATCATGCTCCTGGTCGGCAGCCTGACGCTCTTCCTGATCCAGGTCTTCTATCAGGGCAACTACCAGGGGCGACTGGAATATGTGTTCACCCTGTTCGTCATCGCGGCGGTGCTGATCGGCCGGATCTCAATCGAAGAGGGGCGGGAGCACGCAATGGTATATGCCCTGGCCTTGGGCGTCTCGATCTTGCTGGTGGTCGGCCGCTTCGTCGAGTTCGAGGGGGCGATGCGGCCCTACAGCTTCTTCATCAACTTCGGCTTGATCGCCTTGATCTGGTGGGCGGCCGACAAACTCACCTGGGACTGCACCTTCATCGATGACGCGAAGGAAGACCCCGGCGAAGGGCTGCTGGAGGCGGTCGGACTGGACCGCTCGAACAAGGCCCAAGTGCAGCAAGCGATCGCCCCGGCGAAACCGGATGTGGCAGAAGCCGCCGAACTTGAGGCTACTACGTCGCGGCATGTCAAGCCGCGGAATTGGTGGGAACGGTTCGTGGAGCATCGCCGCCGGCCACACTCGCCGGGCGTCTGGGTGGTCTACTTCTCGCTGGCCGCCCTGCCGCTTTTTGGCATCGGACAGGTCTTCATCCCCAGCGCCGACCTGCCTGCCCGGCAGTATGCGTTCACGCTGCTGTGCATCTACACGGCCAGCGGGCTGGGGCTGTTGCTGACCACGAGTTTTTTGGGGCTGCGCCGCTACCTACGGCAGCGGCAGTTGGAAATGCCCCTGGCCATGATTAACGCCTGGCTGGGTATCGGCGGCGCGCTGATCGTCGCCGTGATGGCGGCGGCCCTGCTGCTGCCACGGCCCAACGCCGAATATGCCATCTCCGAGCCGCCTTTCCGCATCGGCTCGCCCGATCAACATTCTTCCCCTTACGGCATGGGCTCGGACGGCGTCAAAGAGAAGAAACCCTGGGCCCGCGGTGATCCTAACGACAAAAAGAAGTCCGGTGCCGTTGCCTCCCGCCAGGCCGGCAAGGCCCCGAAGCCGAATCCGCAAATCACTTCGCCCGAGGGCAAGCAGGCCGGAAAGGCGGGCGGCTCCAAGTCGGGCGGCCAACAACAGTCCGGCCCAAGAATCGCCGACAAACAGAGCCCCTCGGGCAACCGCAATGAGCAGGGCAAGCAGGCTGGGCAAAGCCGCGACGCACGGCAAGATCAAGACAAAGCCGGCCCGAGACAAGCTGAAAACGAGAACCAATCACAGGCCGATCAGAAGTCGCCCGGCGAGAAATCGAAGGATGCCGGCCGATCTCAAGCCCCGCAAGACCAACGGCAACCGGCCTCCGGCGGTTCCAGTGCCTCGTCCTCGAAGACTGCCGAGCAGAAACCGGCCGACCAGGCCGCCGACAAATCGAACGGGCAACGGCAGACCGGCAAGGGGAGCAGCAGTGCCCCGCGGCGGTCGTTGCTGCCGCACCTGCCAAGCGTGTCGTTCAGCCCCTTGTCGCTGCTGGGGGCAATCAAGTGGCTGATCTACCTGGCAATTGCCGTGCTCGCCGCCTATGCAATCTGGACCAATCGCGACCGGCTGATGGCCGCCCTGGGCGACTTCGGCCAGTGGTGGCAGGATTTTTTGAGCCGGCTCTTTGGCGGAGGGCACGGCGATCGATCCGGCCTTGTCGCGGACGACGCCGGCCCGCACGCCGCGCAGCTACCCCGGTTCATCGACTACGCCGACCCGTTCGCCGCCGGCATCGCTAGGCGGTATCCGCCCGAGGAACTGGTGCGCTACACTTTCGAGGCCTTGGAGGCCTGGGGCCGCGATCACGGCTGTCCGCGGGCGGCCGAGCAGACACCGCACGAGTTCACCCGCCAGCTTGCCGCCAACGCACCGAGGCTGGGCGATGAGGCGAAGCGGCTGGCCGACCTGTACTGCCAAGCGGCCTACGCCGATGCTCGCCTGTCGCCCGCCCATGTAAAACGGCTGTCGCGGCTGTGGCAAATCATGCAGGCCGAAACCGTTTGGTCGGCGTAGCAGGAGCTTCCTCTCTCCCTCCGGGAGAGGGGCAAGGGGTGAGGGGCGCGTCGGCCTCAACTGTTCATCGAACCGTAGAGGACGCGCAGGAAGAAGGATGAGGGCGGAGGGTCGCCGATCCGGCTTCGATCTTTCATTTTTTTTCTAACTACAGCCAATCCAGCCCGAAGTCGACCGCTACCGCCGAGTGCGTCAGGGCGCCCACGCTGATCCGTTCGACGCCGCATTCGGCGATCCGGCGGACGTTTTCCAGATTGATCCCGCCCGAGGCTTCCAATGCTACCGCCGGATTGCTGGCATCGCGACGGGCAACGGCGGCGGCCAACTCGGCCGGGCCCATGTTGTCCAACAAGACAATGTCGGGCGATGCCGGCAACACGTTGTCGAGCTGTTCCAGGCTGTCGACTTCGATCTCGACGATCATGTCCGGGTTCAATTGCCGGGCCCGAGCCACCGCCTCGGCGGGCGAGTAATGCGGCTGGCTAGCGGCGGGCTGGCCGACCAGCGCCAGGTGGTTGTCTTTAATGAGCACCGCGTCGAACAAGCCGCTGCGGTGATTAAAGCCGCCGCCGCAACGAACGGCGTATTTTTCCAGGCGTCGCCAGCCGGGGGTGGTTTTGCGGGTGTCGTAGATGCGGGCCTTGGTGCCGGCCACCGCCGCCACGTAGCGCCGCGTGAGCGTGGCAATGCCCGACAGCCGGCCTAGCAGATTGAGCACGATCCGCTCGGCGGCCAGCAGCCCGCGGGCCGGGCCTTCGATGATGCCCGCGCGGGTGCCTTGCTCCACCGGCGAGCCGTCGGCGATCTGCGGCGCCCATCGCAACCGCGGCTCGATAGTCGCCAAGGTCGGTTCGACGCCCGGCAGGCCGGCCGCCACGCCCGCCCGGCGGGCCACCACCGCCGCTTTTCCCAAGACGCCCTCGCCCACCAGTGCGCGGGTGGTGCAATCGCCGTTACGGCCGAGGTCTTCGGCAAGGGCCAGCCGCAGGATGGCGTGCCAATCGCGGGTGAGCGAAGCGTCCCAGGTGGTCTGCCGGAAGTCTCGAGTCATCACAGTCCACGTTTGCGGTGGCAGGTTCGACCCGTGAATCCTACTATACGCGGCGGACGGTGAGAAGGCGCCGAGGATAAGCCGTGAAACGGCGACAGCCACTAGCCAGGGGCGTAAGCCCCTGGGATCGGGACGCGTTACCTTGCGGAGCCCCGACGGGGCGACACGAGCCTGTGTCGCCGCTTTGCGGCTTCTAATGATGTGCAATCATCGCTTCCCAGGGGCTCACGCCCCTGGCTAAGCGGCCGTCCAAAAACAAGTTGGGGACTGTCCCAATTTTCGTCCGACGAAAATGGGACTGTCCCCTTGGCGAAAGTGGAAGTTGTTGCTGGACGGCCGCTAAGCACTGGCGCCCCTCCGGAACTGAGTCCCGGGCAACGCTCAGCCCTTTTGGACCTTGCCAGCCACGGTTAGAATGTATCGGTTTGGAAGGACCGAGTGGGCAAGGGATGAGGGCGGGCATGAGCGATGAGGCGTTGGATCAGTTGCG
>JAJYGU010000435.1 GCA_021784975.1 Planctomycetota bacterium | reverse complement strand
CGGAAGTGGCAGTGGGCGGTTGGGCATCCTGCACTAATCCCCAATCCCCAATCCCTAATCCCTCTTGCGCCCCCAACCCCTCTTTCGTGGCCTCTCCCAGCCGGCGGGCGATATTTTCCGCCACGATGACCGCCCCGTCCACGATGATGCCGAAGTCGATGGCTCCGATCGAGAGTAGTCCGATGGGGATCTTGGTGAAGTACATCAGCGTCAGCGCCACCAAGAGCGAAAACGGGATGGTCAGGGCCACCAGGGCGGCGATGGAGGGCCGGCCCAAGAACAGCAACAACACCAGGACCACCAAGGTAATGCCCAGCGAGACGCTGTGGGCCACCGTGTGCAAGGTGCTGTCGACCAGGAATTGGCGGTCGTAGAAGGGGACGAGCTTGACGTTCTTGGGCAAGCCCGCGTTGCCCAAATCCCGGATGGCGTCTTTCAGCTTGGCCAGCACCAACGACGGGTTCTCGCCGCGACGCATCAAGACGATCCCCTCGACCGACTCGTCGGTGCGGTCCTTGCTGTAAATGCTCCAAGGCGTCATCGCGTCCACTCCGACGGTGGCCACGTCCTTCAGATAGATCGGGGTCCCGTCGACCGACTTAACAAAGATGTTCTGGAATTGCCGGATGCTCTCCAACGCCCCGGAGCTGCGGATCACCAGCGACATGCTGCCGCGCGGCAGCATACTACCGCCGGCCGCGGCATTATTGCTCTTGATGGCATCGATCAAATCGGAGAGCGTCAGGCCGTAACGCTCCAGTTGAGCGGGATGATAGGTAACGGCATACTGCTTGGCCAAGCCGCCGAAATTGCACACGTCGGCCACGCCGGGCACTCGCAACAGCCGCGGAATCACCACCCAGTCGTTGAGAGTCCGCAACTCCATCACGTCGCAGGTTCCGTCGGTCACGAGCTGATAGCGGTAAATCTCGCCGCACGACGAGACCAGCGGCCCGAGGTCCGGGTGGACTCCCTCGGGCAATTCCAGCCCGGCCAGCTTCTCTTCCACTCGCTGCCGCGCCCAGTAGCTTTCGGTTCCTTCTTCAAAAACTACCTCCACCACCGAGAGGCCGAAAATGGTCCGCGAGCGGACGACTTCCGCCCGCGGCACGTTCCGCATGGCAATCTCGATGGGAATGGTCACCTGCCGCTCGACTTCCTCGGGGGCGCGACCGGGATAGGGCGTAGTGACGAACACCGCCTGGGCCGAGATGTCCGGATAAGCGTCGATCGGCAATTGCCGGAAGGCATACACTCCCATGCCGATGGCGATGACTACCAGAATCAATACCAGCCAGCGATGCTCGATGGCCTTCTGAATGAGGGCGGCGATCATAAGGGGCTTTCCTTCGCAGCCGTCCCCTCTCCCTGTGGGAGAGGGCTAGGGTGAGGGCTGCCGGCAGAAGTGAGATCGGCACTTTTCGGCGCGTGCCCGTGGAAAAAGGGGACAGTCCCCTTTTGTGCGCAGCACCCTTCGGGCCGTTCCGGCAAAAGGGGACTGTCCCCTTTTTCCATTTGGGCGTGCAAGGTCGGTGCCGCCTCGGGCGTCTGGAGGGCGTCGATGATGCAGGGCTTCAACAGGATCACCCCTTGAGCGGCAATCCGGTCGCCGGCGTGCAGGCCGCCGAGCACTTCCACGGTCGTCTGGTGGAGCTCGCCGACCTGCACGTTGGTCACCCGCCAGCCGCCTGTGCTATCGCGGCGGAGCACGTAATCCGAGCGCCCGACGTGGACCACGGCGGCTGGAGGGATCAGCAGTGCCTCGCGGGCGTCGGTCCCCAAGCCGATGTCGGCAAACATACCGGGGCGAAGCTGATCGCGGGGATCGCTAATGGCGAATAACACCCGCAACGAGCGGCGCTCCTTAGAAAGCACCGGGGCAATCGCCCGCACACGGCCGGTGAATAACTGGTCCGGCAGACCGAAGAACCGGGCGTCGCACCCCTGCCCAACTTTGACCCGCGACATCAAGCCTTCGGGCACGTCGGCCATGACGATATCGACGTCGTGGGTCATGGAGCAGAGCAGGTCGGTCTCCAGGCCGCTCTGTTGCAGTTGCCGTGCCAAGGCGGCCTCGCTACGTTTGGCCAGCCGCACCGCCGTCTCGGCCTCGTGAACGTCCTTGCGCCCCTGGATCTGGCACTGAATCAGGTCGGCCTGGGCCGACGCCAGGTCCTTCTCGGCGTCGGTGCCGGCCGCCACCAGTTTCTTCATCCGAGCGACCAGCTTTTGTTGGGCGTCGAGTTTGGTGTCGGCCAGTTGCTTGATCTGGGAAAGCTGGGTCTGAGTAAAGGCGATGTCGGCAGTTGCCTTTTGCCAGTCGGTGAAGGTGGTCAACAGCTCGGGAGAATTGAATTGCCAGTAGTCGGATCCCTCCGCGCTGTCCGGGGACAAAGGGGACAGTCCCCATTTCTGCGACGACCAACGCTTCGCGTCGGTGCCCGCCTCCGGGCCGTTCCGGGAAATGGGGACTGTCCCCTTTTTCCCCGGCCGAAGGCTAGCGGCCACTACGCCAGTGACCGTAACCACCGGGGCGGCGATGCGGGCGGACTCGACGGTAGCCACCTGGAGTCTCCGGCACAGCGGGCAGCCTGGCCGCAGACAAATCTGCCGCGGCCCGGCCACTCGGACGTCGGATTGGTGATCGGCCGCCGACGGGCTGGGCGGCAGCGGCGGTCCCGGATCGGGACTGCACAGCAGGTAGGCCAACACGCTGCTGACGATTAGCAGGCAGAGGCCGAACTGGATCCGCCCCCATGCCCGGCCCCAACGGGATGGGGCAACAGCGGGCTGGGGTACAGGAGGAGTCTCCAAGGAGCGGTCTTCGGTGGCTCTCGGTGCGTCGGTCATCGCGTAACCTGTTTTCCAATCGCGGAATTGTACTTGTAAAGGGCCCGCCAATAGTCGGCCCGGCTGGAGATGTATAGTCGATAGGTGTCGAGGTAGCTCCGCTCGGCGTCGAACACGTCAATCAAAGGGCGTCCGCCGGCGCTATAGGCCTTGGCGATGCTATCGAGGACGCCGGCCGCCAGCCTCACCTCCTCCTGGGCCACAGCGCCCGCCTTTTGGTAAGCGGTGTTAAAGTCCTGGACTGCCTCTTCGACCTCCGCCCGAAGATCAACCAGTCCGGCCCGGAGGTTGTAAGAGTTCTGCATCGCCACCGACTGGGCCTTCGCCCGGCCGCCTTGGTTGCGGTCGAACAGCGGCACCGTCGCGGTGAGCTGGGCACTCCAGCCGTCGAAGTCCGGCGAACCGATGGGGGTCTGATACTGGTGCGTATAGCCGAATTGCGGGGTAAGCTGGGGAAGGGCCTTCCGCCGTTCGACCACCGTGTCGGCCTCCGCCTTGGAGACCTGGACTCGCAAAGACTGGATGTCAGGCCGATTCTGTTGGGCGATGGCAAAAGCCTCTTCCACCGGCAGCGGCACGGCTGACAAGGGCGCGTCGAGACTGCCTTGCACATCAAAAGTTGGATCGGGGTCGGTCCGGCCGAACTGGGCCCGCAGCTTGGCCTTGGCAATGGCCAGGGCCGACTCGGCTTCGCGCAGGTTTTGTTGACTCGTCAGCAGGTCTAGACGGACACGGCTGAGATCTACCATGGGCCGGCCGCCAGCCTCGACCGCTTTCTTGGTGGCCGTCTGGAGCCGCATCAGGTTCTCGGTGTCCTGACGGGCCAGGCCCAAGAGCGACTTGGCCTCCAGAACGTCATAAAAGGCAGTGGCGGTGGCAGTCACCCGCAGGCGAACCAGGTCGGCGTACTCGGCCTCAGACAGGTGTACGCCCAAGTGGGCGCTGGCCATGGCCGCCGCCCGCTTGCCGAACAGGAACCAGTCGATGGGGTAGCCAACCATTACGTCCAATTCCGGCGGCCCGCCCGGATTGTTTGGCGTGATCGTCCTCAGCGGCAGGTACACGCCGTCGGCAATGAGCGTGGGGTTGGGGGCCAGCGAGCTGGTCCACAAGTCGGCGTTGGCTTGGCGGATAGCCTCTAGGCCGGCGC
>JAJYGU010000161.1 GCA_021784975.1 Planctomycetota bacterium | reverse complement strand
CCCCACTGCGGCCCACAACCCGCCCGAAATCAAGGCCGTTTGCATGCCCGCGGCCACCACGGCCCACGCCTCACGGGAACAAACCCCTCGATCAGGTGGAATGGCTCCCTTGGCGGCCGCGGTATGCGTGCTAGAATAGCCGCGTCCTCTTGCTACCGGCGGCCAAGCGCCATATACTGTTCGCATGTTCATGTTCCAAGAATCACGACTCATGCCACCTAGGGAAAACCCATGGCCAAGAAATCAACACCCAGCAGTAGGAATGACGGCAAATCGGCCCGCCGCGACGGCGCTGCGGTCATGCTCGATGAGAACCCCAGCCTGAAGAACACGCTGGCCCAGATCGAAAAGGAGTTCGGCGAAGGGGCCATCATGCCCCTGGGCGTCGGCACCATAACGCCCATCAAAGGCATCCCGACCGGCAGCCTGTCCCTAGACATCGCCCTGGGCGGGCAAGGCATTCCCTGCGGCCGGGTGGTGGAGATCTTCGGGCCGGAATCGAGCGGCAAGACCACGCTGGCCTTGCACGTGGTGGCCAACGCCCAGCGCAATGGCGGCATCGCCGCCTTTATCGACGCCGAGCACGCGCTGGACCCCTCCTGGGCCAAGAAGCTGGGCGTCGAGCTGGAGACGCTTCTGGTCAGCCAGCCGGGCTGCGGTGAAGAGGCCATGCACATCACCGAGATGCTCATTAAATCGAACGCGGTCGATGTGATTGTGATCGACTCGGTGGCCGCCTTGGTGCCCAAGAAGGAGTTGGAAGGCGAGATCGGCGACACCCACGTCGGCCTGCAAGCCCGCCTGATGAGCCAGTCGCTGCGCAAACTGACCGGGGTGATCTCGAAATCCAAAACCTCGGTGATCTTCATCAATCAGATCCGCGAGAAGATCGGCGTCATGTTCGGCAATCCGGAGACCACGCCCGGCGGCCGGGCCCTGAAGTTCTATTCCTCCTGCCGCATCGACGTGCGGCGGATCAGCCAGCTCAAGGAAGGCGAGGAAGTGGTCGGGCAGCGGGTGCGGGCGAAGGTGGTCAAGAACAAGGTGGCCCCGCCCTTCCGGGTGGCCGAGTTCGACATGATGCATTCCGACGGGATCAGCTACGAGGCCGACGTGCTGGACATGGCCATGGCCCAAAAGATCGTCACCCGCACCGGGGCCTGGTTCCGCTACGGCGATGTGCAGCTCGGCCAAGGCCGTGAAAAGGTCCGCGACTACTTGAGGGACAACCCCAAGCTGGTCGAGGAACTCAAGAACAAGGTCCTGGCCGCCGGCGGCCTGGCCGCCCCCGGCGACGTGGTTGTCGCCGAAACGGCGGAGAGTGCCGTGGAATAATGACATGTTTGCGGTTGACCGGAAGCGGATAATAGCACGGACCCAACAGAGAAAGGGCGTTCCATGACTACCGGTTCATCGACCCATTCCGACACGCGAACTGCAACCGCCCCTTCGTCCGTGCCGCTGCCTCCGGTGGTGCAAATTGAGCCGACTTCACGGTGCAATTTGAAATGCGTCGGCTGTGCCCACCGGCACCGCACCGGAAGGCTGACCGACATTCCTTTCGAGAGGGTGAAGGCATTGCTGGACGAGCTCCGCGGACGCACCACTGAAATCATCTTCTCGGGCATCGGGGAGCCCCTGCTCAACCGGCAACTCGCCGGCCTGTTGGCTTATGCCAAGCGGAGCCCGAGTTTTCACACTACCATCGCCAGCAATTTCATGTTGATGGATGGCAGAGCCCTCGAGGAGTTGTATCCCCTCGTCGACAAAGTGATTTGTTCGCTGGATGCCGCCGATCCGGAGACCTTCGAGGCGGTGCGGCCGGGCGCCAAGTTCCACACGGTACGCGAGAATCTTGAGCGATTCCTGGATGACGACGCCCGCAACGGCTGGAAAAAGTATGTCTCGATCAGCACCTTGGTCGTCGACCGCAATGCGGGCGAGATCTACAAGATCTACCAGTTGATCAAGGACTGGCACATCTCCAGGTTCCACGTGGCGTTGTGCTATACCGCCGACGAGTACGAACACAAGCCGGAAACCATCCGCCGATTCATCCGTGACACCGGGAGGATCAGGAGCGAGGGTCCGTCGTTCTCGTTCACCTCCCTTGGCGGCAAGTACTGCGCCCCGCTGGACGCCTCGTGCCGACCCGACGCATCCTGCACGGTTCCCTGGCGCTATGCCTACGTGAGCAGCAGGCTTTATGTCCTCCCTTGCTGCCTGGCGCTTCAATCGTCAGACGCTACCACCCACGAAACGGACTACTCGATGGGCCATCTCGAACAAAGCACCTTCAGCGAGATTTGGAACGGCCCCAAGTACCATTCTTTCAGGGAGCGGTTGGCTGCCAAACAGTTTCCTCCCGTGTGCCAGCCTTGCTACCAATTCTGGGACCCATGTTGCCAGTAATATCCGCCGCCACCGCCGTTCAATACTCGGCCCGCACCCGAATCGACTCTGTGCCGGAAGCTAGCGTGATCGTTTCACGGGCAGGATCGAAGCGATCGTAGGGCTGGTCGTTGACCAGCACCTTCCGCATCCGCTTTCCCTCCGGATGTCGCAGGCGGAGTACGATCGCCTCGGGCTTCGCTCGGACAGGCGGGCGAATGGTGGCTTCGATGGTGCCGTCGGCCGCCCGCGAGCGGATTTCGTAGCCCACCTCGCCGAACCGGGTGGGCGCACGATCCACCTTGACCCTCATGCCGTCTTCAAGCCAGGCGGTGGTGAGAAACGGGGCCAGCCACAACTCGCGGCCGCGCTCTTGCACGAACAGCAGACGGCTCTGGGCCAGGAACCAGCCGGTTTCGTGCGTCTTATTCCACCCGCCGCCGTTGTGAAAATGCTCCCAAAGCGAGAGATTCTCGCGGCTGAGAAGCGAGGATAGGGCGTTGAAGTAGGATCGCACGAGCGGCTTCACCTCGTCGCGCCGGGCATAGACCTCTACGATCCGCCCATAGAAGGGCTGCACCTTGGCGAAGCCGCCAAGATTGAACGGGTCTTTCTGGCTGGCCGCCGCCGGATAGTCGAACCAGCCGTCACGAAGGAATTGGTAGTCTTCGAGGTAGTTGACCATCGCCGTGGCATCTTGGCCGTTCGCGTCCAGCAAGCCCAAGGCGGGCAGATAATGCGAACCGATTTCCACGCTGGCCGCCCAACTGCGGTTGCCGTCCTCGCCGGGGGTGAAGTCCTCGACGTTGCCCAAGAAACCCACGATGCCCGGATGGTTCATGGTCCAAACGCCGTTTCGCAATGGCACCACCGGCGAGCGGACCTGGCTCCAGTGAAATGCCGCCTCAAGTTCGTCGCGATAGACCGCCGCATCGCGGAGCAGCTCATCGGCGGCGGGATCGCCGATCGCTTTCAACGCCCGAGCAGCCGCCGCCAGGCCGGTTGCGTAATGGGCGTCATTGAAGAACCGCTGGGCGTAGCGGTTCCAGTCGGCGCTCACGCCGGGCGGCATCAGCCCATAGCCAGGCACCTTACGGCCCTGGGCGTCGAGGCGGCGGGTCTTGGCCCGCTGGCAAACGATCCACCGGCAGGCCCTGGCCACCGTAGGGGCCGCTTGCTGAAGCCAGCCCCGGTCCTGGGTCAGCTCGAAATACTCGGCCAGGGTCCAGAGGTTCCAGCCGGTGCCCACCACCGTGTAGCCGGTGGTCAGATATCCGGCATCATTGTAGCGGGCGAGGAAAAAGTCGAGCCCGCGGCGCTCGAATCCGCGGTGGCCCCACAACCCCATGCCGTGCAGGATCGAATTGGCTTCACTTTCCAAAGGGCCGTAGCGGTCGGAGCTGATCCAGGGCGAGACGCGGCGGCCGCGCAGCTCGTTCCGCGCCGCCAGCAGGCAGTGCACCTGCGAGGCCCGAAGAATATCCGTCATGAAAGCGTCCGGCAGTTCGACCTGCATGGCGGGCTGCAACAAGTCCTTCCAATAGCGGATGGTTAGCGCCCGTAGGCCGGCAGGTTCGAGCGTTTTGGCAAATGCTTCACGGCTGACTTTCCAGGCGGGAAGATAGACTGCCATCCGCGCTCCTCCCGAGGCCGGCACTGTGCCCGAAAGCCGCAAGGCGTCTCCCTCTCGCGACAGCTTGAGCGACGGTGCTTGTCGAGCATCGGCCATCGCCACCAGCCGATCGCCTTCCATGACGAAACAGCGCCCGCCGGCGGCCTGCCAGGCAACCGTCTTCTGCCCGGCATGCAACTTGAGCTCCAGCTTTGCCTCGATGGCATGATCCGAGGGGTTGGCGATTTCGTATTCCACCACTCCGACTGCCCGGTCTCGTAGCCAGGCCGGTGTGCCGGCCGGTGCCTCGGCCTCCAGCGGGGCCACGTAAGAACATTGCTGATACTGAAGGCCCTGCTCCGAAACCGTAGTGACCGGCATCGGCAGCCAGCCGCCGTCGAGGTGCCGGCTGAATCGGCTGGCTTCGCCATTGCCGAATCGCGGTGTCAAGCGATACTGGGTCGGCTTATCGATCGGCGGATCATCCGGCCGCTGGTAAGCATTGAACCAAACGGTCCCCTCCCGCTCGACCACGAATTTGCGATTGTCGCAGGCCAGTGAAATCATCATCGGCCCGAGGTCTTGAATCGGGTGGTGCGTCTTCGCCATTGCCTGGGCGAGCGTCTGATCCGGCCGCTGCCGCACGTCGTCGAGGATTGTCTTCCGGCCGGCGATTTTTCGGCGGTACTCGGCAAGCGTGATCGGGGCCGGCTGGCGAACCGCGAACAGGCCGACGCTGGGAACGTAAACGCAATCGTGGCTCAGCAAGTCCTCCACGGCAATTGCCCGCGAGGCATGCGCGAAGGCTAACCGCACCACCGTGCGATCGGTCTTCGACGAGCTGGTATCGCTGTACCGCACCCGGAGCTTGAGCGGCTGGCGGGTGTCCCAGATGCAGCCGAAGGCGCTCGCCCCTGGCTCGGACTTTAGAAGTTGTTTCACAACCGGAGCGCGGGCATCTTGCCCGCCCCGTGCGGCCGAGACGGCCACGCTCCGATGATCGGCGGCGAAACGCCCTCTGAGCGGCCGTCCAAGAACAAGTTGGGGACTGTCCCAATTTTCGTCCGACGAAAATGGGACTGTCCCCTTGGCGAAAGTGGAAGTTATTAACGGACGGCCGCTTAGCAGCGCGCCATTGTACAACTCGATGCTGCACGGCTGGCCGGCCTGCGGACCTTCGCACTCCAGCGAGAGGCTCATCTCGCGGGCGCGGGATCGCGTGATTGCCTGAAAGCGCTCGATGACAATCGGGGCCGCGCCGGCCGGAAAGACCCAACGAACTTTGGGCGTGCCGCTGGGCACCTGACGATAGCGGACCGGCCAGACGGCCGTCCGCCCGGTAACTTGCGGAATAGAATCGAGCGGCTTCCACTGGCCCTGCCAAGGCGACTCGCCGATCCAGCATTGCACCTGCACCGCCTTCAAGTCCGGCATCGCGAAACCCTTGGCAAACTCCAGCCCAACGCTCCGCGGCAGCCGGTTCTCCAGCCACTCCAGCCCGATGCAGCCGGCCTGCGGGGACGGTCCCCTTCTGCACGCATGGCCGACATGGGGAACCCGGTAGGAACCATCGTCGTCGGGCAGGATTGCCCGGGAAAGCTCGAAATCTTCGGCGGGAAACTCCTGGGTCCGCAACGCCCGGGTCCCCCGCATCCGCTTCGGGTCGGATGTTACCACGCGGGCAAAGTGGGCCACGTCCATGAAGTTCTGGGCGTTGGGCGCCGCGGCTGGGGTGGCCGCGGGAATCAGCCGCGCATCGGCCCAATCGGCGCAGTCGCAGGTGATTCCGTCGCCGGCATCGGTGACGACAAGCTTGAGCAGTTCGCCTCCTTCGACCGCAACGCTCACGTGCTGGGGCGGGTCGGACTGGCGAATCACCCGGCTTTCGAAGCGTTTGTCGTCGTCGACAAAGACTTGGAAGACCACGCTCCCCTCCTTGCCGCCGCCTTGCCACTGGACGCCGAGATCGGCCTCAAACGTCTTGTACCAGCCGCCCAGATCGACGAGGATTTCGCCGGGCGCATGATGTCCCAGGCCGCGTCGGTAACCGCGGTCCTTGATTCTCAGCGGCATCGCTGCGCGCCCGAACGGCTTGACCGCGGTATCCCAGCCCAGTGTGCCAAATCCCTGACGGCTGGAAATGATCAGATCAGCCGACGCATCGCTGAGATAGACGGCTTTGGGCCGGCCATCGTTGGCGTCGGCTCTTCCGCCGATGCCGCAGACGGCCAGTACGAAGAGCGTTGTGGCGAACAAGGCAGAGTATCGGCGATTCCTCATTGGTACGTTCTCCGCGGGCGATTGCCGCTATTGTATCACCGGCTCAGCGGCTACGCGATACGCGCCGCCCGAGGGCGGCCAAGAGGCCGCCGACAACGATCAGTAGGCCCAAGAGACTGGGCCAGAGCCAGAGCCACCACACGAGGCCCACGGCCGAGACGACCACCGCGGGCCAGCGCTGCACCAGCCGCTGAACGAGGCCGCGGCGCCAGGCGGTGGCCAGCGTCAGAAACGCCGCAGCCATCGCGGCCGCCAGACGCCGCAGCCAGCCGGCTTCTCGAACCGGGCAATATTGGAGCGTGATCGAGCTGGCGCCGCCGTCGATTGCCAGCCGCGTGGGCCTCGCCAGAGTAGCGACGGCCCGCGTCCAGAGGGCATCGGCGCCGTCGCCGACGGGCGCGGCGGTTGAGAGTTGCCGGTAGGTCTGCGAAACGTCCAGCTTCTCGGCCAGTTGCGATTGCTCGCGATCGATGGCCTCGCACTCCGCACGCAATGTTTCAGCCGGTTGGTGCGCAGAAGGGGACAGTCCCATTCTTGTGGCATCCTGCCGCAAAAATCGGGACAGTCCCCTGGCGTCGCCTGGAACGATAGCGCCCTGCACGGCGGCGCGGGCGGCCACCAGCCGCCGGATCCAAACCGGATACCAGCGCAACGTCGCGTCAGGCTCATCGGCTGAAACCGCGCTGGCGGATCGTACCACGGCCGCGATGCTCTTCAACCGCAACCATTGCTGTTGGCAGGCGTCGAGCAACTGCCCGCTTTGTGGAATGCCAGGGGCAAGCGCGGCCGGGCCGGCGACCGTCCACAGCGTTTGCCCAACGTGCAGATCGCCCAAGGCCGGAGCCGCCAAGGTTAGCCGGCCGGCAGGATCGGGCAACCCCGCCCGCCCGCGGAACACTACCTCGATGCGTTGCGGCAGCCGCTTGGAAATCAGCGGGACCCGCCACTCGCCACCGTTTATGCCAAGGGGGACAGGCACCGTTGTCGGCGAGAGCGGTGAGGGGATTGCAGCGTCCTTGGCGCCGAAAACGGAGCCAGTCTCCGGATGTTCGCCGCCGACGGCCTGCGGCGCCGCCGGGTTGCCGTCGATCAAGAGTTGCACCAGTTCCTGGCCCTCGGGCAAACTCAGCGGACACTCGGTTGCCCCGCCGGGCTCAAGATCGAACAGGGCGATGCCTTGGCAGGTCCCGTCCGCCCGCCAGGCCAACGAGATGTCGGCCATGCGAACGAGGGTGGAGTTGCGTGGCAGAGTCGATGACTGCAAGACCGACTGCGGCGACGGGCCAACTACCGAGTACAACGAGACATCGCGGCCCACCGGCAGCGAGGGCACTTGGCTGCTTCCGCACCGCCGCAAGCCGCGGGTCTGCCAGATGAGCGACTGACCCTGCGATTGCTCGGGCAAGGCGACCCAGCGCTGCAAGGCGTCGACGTCACGAATCGCCACGTCCGGCGCCCTGGGGCGATCCTCCCGCCCTAAGCTGAGTGGTCCGGAAATCCTGAACTGCAGATTCCTCGTGATTGGCGATTGCGGCTGAAACACCAAGTGACGCCCTTCTCCGGGGATTTCCCGGACTTCCAACGTGCCGGGACTGGAAACCGTGTACGGTCCGTTCCAGGGCGGCGGTGCCCGCAGCCACAAGCGATCGACCACGCCGCCCGCCACCTCCACCGAGCAGTCCACCTGCACCGTCCAGGCACGGCCGCTGCCGCGAAGCGAGAGCACTTGGCGGGCGTGGACTTGCGGGTGGTTCGGCAAGACCGTGACGGTAAGTGGCGGTTGGGGGCAGGGGACAGTCCCATTTTTGTGTCTAATAGGGCACGAAGGGGACAGTCCCATTTTTGCGGCCTCCTGCCGCGAAAATTGGGACAGTCCCCGCGCCACAAAAATCGGGACAGTCCCCGTTCCACGCCCCGGCGGCATCCGAAAGCCCGCCAGAAAGCGGCCGAAGTCGGCGGGAGCCGCTTGCACGGAGGCGGGCATGGACGTCACCCCCTCGCCGCATTGCCAGCTCGCTTGGACCGCCGGACGCCGAAACAGTTCAACGGTCGATGTATGGACCCGGCAATGCTCGATGTGCACCGCCTGCACGGAGGCGGGCATGGACGTCACCCCCTCGCCGCATTGCCAGCTCGCTTGGACCGCCGGACGCCGAAACAGTTCAACGGTCGATGTATGGACCCGGCAATGCTCGATGTGGACCGCCGGCACCGGCCAGTTGTTGTGCCGCTCCATCGGCAGCCGGCCGTAGAGCGACAGCTTCTGTCGGTCGGAGACCGAGCCGGTCAGAAAGAGGCTGATGGTGCCGTCGGGGTCTTGCGACCATCGGCCGGCCCGCTCCACGTCCTGTTCGAGCAGCGACACCCGTTCGAGCTTCCAGCCGGCGGGCCCGGCAATCCGATATTGGAACTGATAGCCGGCGGTGGTGGTGAGCTCGGCGTCGAACGCCATTTCCACCTCGCGGCGGTCGAAGCACAAAGCCAAGCGCTGGTCGGCGATCGTGCTGGGCGGATGGGGCTGCGTCGACAATTGCCAATCGTTGTCGCAGGCGGTCAAACGATAGGCCGATTGCGGCCGGGCGTCCGATTCGCCCCACGCGCTGAGAAAGTCGGACACCAGCGGTCCTTCCAGCCCGCGAGTGTAGTGCTCTTCACCGTCCAGACTGGCGTCGACGCTGATAGCCAGCCAGCGCTCGGTGACGCGCAACGCCGGCGAGTTGGGCCGATCCGGCAAACCGGGCCGCCGGGAGGCCATCCCACTGCTCGGCCGGCCGGCGTTCGGGCCTGGCTGGGCATCCGTTGCCGGCCGATCCACGACCTCGAGCCGCGGCAGGCGGAAGTGGCCTACGCCCGAGGTCTCGGTCCAAAGAAAGGTGGTCGTCAGCGTGGTCTCGTCCCGCAACGGGCTGGGCCAGCTCAAGGTAATCAGCTTGGTCCGTCCGGTGCCCTCTTGCACCGTGACGCCAGGCCCGTCGCCGTCCAGCGGCAGCAACCGCAAGCGGCGATCGACCAGCAGTTGCAACTGCTGGAGCTGCCCGGCCAGCGGCCGAATTTTGAACTTGGCGTCGATCACCACCGAGCCGGGCAGAAAGCGCAACCACATCAATTGTTCGACCTCGGCCGCGATGGGGCGGTCGGCTGCGTTCTTGCGCCAGCGAACGTTCAGACGATCGGTCGGGCCAAGTTCGGCCGTCAATTGTGGCGGAAACTGGCTTCGCCGCACCGTGCCCCGCGCGGAAGGGATCTCGATCGCCAAGGCTGGGTCGGGCAACGACAATTCCAGCCGCGAGTCGGCCACGCGGGGGATGGCAAGAGCAAGGCCGGCAGGCCCGCCGCTGCTCCGCCCCCGCGGCTGCAACGCCAGTTCGAGCCGGCACCGGCCGACTTCAGCCACATCGATCAGCAGGGCCGTCCCCTCCCGGGTCCACTTGGCTGGTACCGTGCGGCCATCGAGCACCACTCCGCCAGGCATCAAATTCACCTCATCGCCGCGCATCGGAATCCGCACCTGAGTGGCCGGGGCAAATACCTGCAAGTCGTAGCTGGCCTTCAGACCCTCAAGGACCAGCCGGCCGGAGACGGCCTCGCGGGTGAGCGCACCACGATAGGCTGCCGAGAGGACCAACCACGGGCAGAACGGCCCGGAGGCAACTTCGGCGCGGCGATACAACTCTTGGTAGAACGGCTCCGGCAAGTAGACCGTGTCGCCGGCGGGCTTCTGTTGGGCGTTGATCGGCACAAAGACGCGATACGCTCCAGCCGCAGCGTCGGGAGGCGGCGCCGCCACGGCAGTGTGGGGCGTGGCCGCCGGGAAGTCACCGATCGCGGCCGCAGACGCCGATGCCGGCGCGGCGGGCGGCCCGTCGGCCCGCGCCACGGCGCCGGTAGAAAACCCAACTGCCATGGCCAACAAGAGCCGCCCCACCGAGGCCATTCCCGACGCCGTGCCGCTGCTCGACGGCGGCTTTTCGGGTAACGCCGGCTTGTCAGGCAAAGCGGGCGTGTCCGCCGCGGGCGGCTGGGCTTCCGCCGGGCCACGCCGCCGTATCCAACCCCACGCCACGCAAAACAACAGGCCGATCATCGCCGCCGAAGCGATCGAGGCCCACACGGGCGGCAGCCCCAGAGCAGCCATCGCGCAGGTCCCCAGCAGCCCGATCAATAGCAGCGGGTGTCTCACGATGGTCCAGGATCCCACACCAACCGTGGCCAAGAACACCACCATCGTCAGCAGCCGGAGCCCGTCGCGCTGCACGTAGTACAAGCTCGGCGGGTCGCCCGAGAGTTCGACGCGGCTTGATCTCCAGCCTTGAACCTCGCCAGTGCCGCTGCCGCCAGACTGCCAGGGGGCCTGCGGCTCAAGCGTTTGCTGGGCCTGGGATTCCGCCGCGGTTGAGGCGTCGGCCGCGGGCTTGGCGCGCTTGGCGAATGGTCCAAATCCGGACAAGGGCTCCACCCAATCCTTGGCCGAAAACGGGTTGAACACCCCGACGTTTGCCCCGCGACCGAGCCATCCCAACAGACGCTGGCTCAACGTCCACTGCGAGCAAGTCCCCGGCCACCCGGCGGCCGGCGTCACCAAGTCGTAATCCGAGGGCAGCCAGACCATCCAACGGTGAGCCAGAGTAGGCAGACTGGTTTCCAGCCGTGGAGGGCGCAGCACCCCCCACCTTCCCAAGCCGCTCGCTAACGCAGTCCACTCGACAGTTACGATGGGAAATCGCCGGTCGGCGGGCAGGTCGACTGCGATCCCCACCCGCTCGCCCTTGCCAAGCCGGTTCCAGCTTGCCTGGTCGCTGTCGATCCAGACTCCGCGGATGTCGCTGAAACGGATCGCCGAGGGCAGCCAAACCACCAGGCGTTGGCCGCCCAGGTTTTGCAGCTCGTAGCTGGCCCGGTGGCGGATGGTCCCGCAGGTCTCATACCAGGATTCCAACTGAGAGCTCCATATCCAGGCATCGGGAAGGGCAGGCCGCTTGACCACCGAGACGCAGAGCGCCGCTTCCGGCCCTGGGGCCGTGTCCTGAAGCGGATCGTAGCGATAAGCGTCCTGGATGGTGGGCCGGCTGCCGTCCGGCGTAAGCGACTCGGGCGGAAGCGGTTCCAGGCGGCGGTTTTCGATTTGCAGGCTAGCTGATCCCGTGACGCGGATCACCACCGTGCCTCCCTGCCCGATGGCCTCGGGGAGAGCGGCCAGACTCAGCGGCTGTTGTTTGCCGAGGTTGGTTTCCCGAGTGGCGGCGATTTCAAAGGGAGCACTTCGCGGGCGGGGCAAGGAAATCTCCCACACTTCGGCGGAGACCGCCAGGCCCGCCGCCTCTTGTTGTTCATTGCTCAGCCGCCGGGCAGGCAGGAGCTGCTCGTCATCGCCGCGGAGTGTCCATCGCGGCGGGGCGTCGCGGCGCGGGTAGAACCGCACAAACACGCGGTCGACCCGATCCTCTTCCGGGATGCAGCGAAACCGGTAGTTCTCGCGAATCGTCCGCTTGCCAACCACCGCTTCCGTTCGGATGCTCGCCGAATATTTCGGCTTGCGGACGATCAACGAGGCGGTGAGGTCTTGGGGAAACGACCCTTCTTCCAACACGAGCCCCTGTGGCGGCGCGGCGAACAAATCGGCCTGCTCGGCGGAGAGCGTGGCCGGATCAACCAGCTTGAGTTGCTCGATGTCGGGGACTCTGACCTCATAGGGGCCGTCGCCGCGCAACGAAAGCCAATGCCTCCCCCCGCCGACGTCCAAGAAGCGTATCGGCAGGAGGCAGCCGACGCGAAAGGTCTGGGTGGGAGCATGAACTTGCCGGGCGGAAATCACCAGCCGCACCGGCCGAGCGGGCACAAGGGGTCGGGCCAACCGCACGGCGAGTGCAGCAGCTTCTCCGCCTCGCGGCTCGAGCGTCCAGTCGCTGATTCCCCCAGCCGGCACCGACTCCACCGTGTCGATCGTCCAAGCGCGGTCGACCAGGCCCTTGAGTTGCGATTGCGCGCCGTCGTCGACGTGGAACTCGTAGGTGGCGCGGAGGGTGGTTTGTTCCGTGCCCAAGGCCAGATCGCTGGCTGCCGTCCATTGCACGACAGGTCGGCGGCGGGCGAGCACGACTTCCACCGTGGCCTCGGGCCGGAAGCACTGAAACGTGCTGGACACGCCGATCCGCGGGGCCGCCAGCGGTTCCGTATCGCTCTGGGCGCAATCGATGGGCATGAGCCGATCGGCCGTCAGTGGTTCCGGGGTCAGCAGCCGCAACTCGCCTTCCTGCCACGACAGCCCCTCGGCACGCAGGCGCGGCAATCGCCAGCGACGATCCAACACCAGCGGCGCCAGGGCGCCCAGCCGCAGCACTCGCTGGCGGTCGCCCGTGGATTCGGGCAGCGCGATCACCACTTGGGTCGGCTGACCGTCGGCGGCAGGGGCCGCCGACCAGGAGGCCGGGGCGTCGCCGCATTGAGCTGTCACCAGTTGCAGCCCCGGATCGAGCCGGACGATCAGTTGGGAGAGCGGTTCGCTGCCCACCAGCACCTTCCATTGGGCCGTCACCTCGACGCCGTGCGGCGAGAAGTCGTAAACGCACGACTCTTGAAGCAAGTCGCGGGCGGAGGGCGACTGCGATTGGTCCGCCGAGGCCAGTCGCAGATGCAGGTGCCGGTGACCGCCGAATTCGAGGCGCCATCGCCTCATGTGCTCGCCCGACACCCCGCCTTGGGCTACAAGACCCTCGTCGCTAGTGGGTACCAAGCCTTCCGGCAAATCTAGCGTCATCCGGTTCCTCGGAGAGCGGGGAACCTCCAAGCTAAACGCGAGCGCTTCCGACGGATCGCGATGTCCGGCCAGGGACCATGCCAGGCCAAGCCGGCCGGAGCGCTCGACCCACACCGACGTCCTTCCGTCGCCGCCCGATCCGAGCAGTGCACGACGCTCGGCCGTTTCCGCAGCGCGATCGGTGGCCACCCACCAGGCCTTTTCCAGGGGCAGGTTGCACGGCTCCAGGGGCAGAAAGGCGGGCACGGTTCCCCGCAACACCACGTTGATCCACGCCTGCCCGTCGACCAGCCGGTCGCCCACCAGTCTGGCCTGGTAGCGGGCGGCGGCAGCGTAGGCCAGCGGCGGCCAGCCTGGCTCGGGGGGCTGGCTTTGGGCAACCGCCAGCAACCGCTCGAAGTCCCTCATGTCCAGCGGGAGGTACTTGGCTCCGCCCAGCGGCCAGCCTTGCATACGGTTCGCGGGGGCGAAGATTCGGCGGAATCGCAGTTCTTGGCCGGGCGGCGGTGGTTCGCCGCACCGTGCGGACGCAGCCGCGGTCATCACCAGCAGCACGGCCACCCAGCAGCGCAACACCACCCGGCCGATCATGGTGCGCCATCCCTTGTCTCCGGCGGGGCTGCCGGCAGGGTTTGGGTCGAGGAGGGGCTGCTGACCACCGCCGACCGAGGCGGCACGCGGGTCGAGGCCGATTCCAGCCGCGATGGGGAACTCGCCGGGTGCTTGGCCGTCCTACGCCGCCGGGCCGCCATTCGGTCCAGCAGGCCGGCCAGCAGCACCAAGGCCAGTCCCAGCGAGGCCGCTTGGGCGAACAACAGCGCCGGCTCGGGGGCAACCATCCCGACGCTCGCTAGCGCCAAGGCCCAAATCAACAGTCCGGCAGGATGACGCGCCGCCGGCAGGTAGATCAACAACAAACCCACCAGCAAGGCCGCCCCCGAGGCAAACAGTACAATCCACGAGCGTCCGGCCGTCCGCAGTTCGGCGTGATCGACCGTGCCCAGCGTGCTGAACAAGTAGACGCTGTCGCGCTCCGGCAGAGCGGTCCCGGGGGCTACGCCGGCCCACGTCTCCAACTGGGCCTGACCGAGCAACGGCTGACGGCCCCAAAAATAGCCGTGCCAACTCCAGAAGTGCTCGCCATTGAATCCCTGCGGACCCACGATCACGTGTTCATTGGGCGGCAACACCAGTTGCCAGTACAGCCGACGCATCCAGACGTCGTCTCCCAAGCGAGGAAACTCCAGCCGCATCGGGCCGCGGGGCGGGCGGGGGGCGGAAAAATGGTAACGCAACTCCAATACGTAGAGGCGTTGCTCGCCGTCGGCGCTGAGCGGAATCGACAACCGCCCCTCCGCCAGCCAGTGATGCTCAGCCCGCTGCCCGTCCAACAATACCGACACCTGGCCAGCCGCCACGCCCGACGGCAAACTGACCTCGACTACCTTGCGGCGAGTGGCGATCTGGAACACCGCCCGATCTTGCCGGGCGGAGTCGGTCAGCCACGACTGGATCCAGGCCCGATCCACCAGCAGCGCCTCGGCGGCCGCGGGCACCTCCCGGCGCACGTCGAGGCCGATTTCGCCGATCCGTCCCGCAGCGGTCAGCCAGATTCCACTCTGCAGGGACGTGCGACCGGTCGGGCTGTCGGCCGTCGTCCACGGGCCCGGCCGGGGCGTTGCCCGCACCGTCACCGCCGTCTTCAGGTGGAGCCGATTGCTGGAAATCTCGGTGTCCCTGGGCATGGGCAGAGGCACGGAGACCGTCGCCGTCTGGTTGCCCACCGATCCCGCAATGGGCTGAGTATACTGGGCCAACACTTCGAATCGCCCGATCTGCGGTTGTGGCAAGGCGATGCGTAGCGTGCTTGTCGGCGACCCAGCGTCCTGTAACCGGTCTGCCTCCACCAGCGGCGACAACGGCTTGTCTTCGAAGAGGAACTTCAACCGGTCTCCCTCGGCCAGGACCTTTGGGACCGAAAAGACCAAATGGTCCACCGGCTCATAGGCCACCAGGTAGGCAAATCTCTGTTGGACCTCAACCGTCGCTGGGCCCACCGCCAACTCGCTACTGGCGTCGGCAGAGATGCGCTGCGAATGCACCCGCAGATTGGCGGCGAAGGTAGCCGAGGTTCCGGTGCTTCGGTAATACATGGCCTCCTGCTGCCGTTCGGGCAGGGCAAACGGCAACTCGGTCTGCTGGCGCACGAGACCCTGCATGCCCGCCGCGTTGGGCAGGAGTTCCACGTTGTCGGCCGGCACGACCGCCACTGCAGCCGGCAAAACCGCTCGGCCCCGCGGACGGGGCAAGCTCACGGTCAATGAGTGGACCCCCGCCGCCAGGGCCTGCCGCGCCGCCAACCGCAGTTCAAACTCTCCGGAAGCAGGTTGGGACAGGGGAATCGTCGCCACTCCGGCCGGATCGACCTTTGCCCCGCCGACGGCCACCAGGCTGTCCGGGCCGACTTCGCCCAGCTCCCAGCCCGGCATGCCTATTTCCAGGGATGAAACCTTGCCTCCGCGGACCCGATAGGTCAATGTTCCTTCCAAACGGACCTGGTCGCGATCCACCAGCAAGATGTACTTCGGATCGACGCTGACACGGGTCTCTCGGGGCCTCAGGCGGGCGGTCAGAGAGAACGACGGCCAGGAATACTCGAAGCAGGCCGCCACTTCGCCGCGCCGCGACACGTCCGGAAGCTGGTCGATCTGACGGGCCTGGCTGCTGGGTCCCCATAGCACCTGCCACTCGCCTTCCGTGGCCACTGCGATCGAGCCCCATTGGCGCTTGGCTCCGACCACCTCGAAGCCCGACAGTTCGCACCACCCCGGGTCGATGCTCGGGTCGTAAGGGCGTAAACAATTCAGCCGCACCTCGACGGGCCCTGAGACCTTCTTGTGCCATCGGACGTCCACCAACCGGGACGAGCCGGCAGACAGCGCCCTTGAAGCGACGGGCGTCACCAGATAACCTGGCGTACTGCCCGTACCGGCGGCCAGCTCGCTGCCCGGCGGCAGCCGCACCACCACGTGATCGAAAGGGGCGCCGTAACTCCGCACGGTCAAGGTTGCCTGGCTCGTGATCGAACGGCCATCGAGTCGGACCGCCAACGAGCCGAAGGATTCCAAAACCGGGCGATCGGCGGCGGCATTGGACTGCGCCTTATGCCAGCTCAGTTGGAAATCAGCTCCCAGACCAATCGCCGTCAACTCCGTCGAGGCGGAGGCCTTCCCCTCCTTGGGTTCCCGCTCGATGGAAGACAACAAGGTTGCCCCATCGGAGACCCTGGCCACCATCGTTCGCCCGGGAACGGTCAGCTTCAACTCCGAGGCGGTGGCCCGCGGCAGCGACAACTTCAACTGCGATTCCTCTCCCACCGCTCGCAAGGGAACGAACATCGGCAAGGTAAGTTGGTGACGCGTGTTGGCCGGCCCGTGAAGCCAGCAGATATAGCCTTCCCCGTCGGGCTCAAACCGTACCATCTGCTCGCCCGGGCCTCGATGCTGGATCTCACCGTGCAGCAATCCCTGATCGAGCCGCAAGGGCACCCGGACCCAATCCGCGCCGCGAACCAGTACCTGCAACCGAACGCTCAGTTCGGCAAAGCCCGAACCGGCCCTGCCCGTCAGCGATAGCTGCTCCAAGCTGTAGGGCGGAGGCTGGTTCCGCTGGTCCAACTGATTCTTGAGTTGGTACAGGTCGACGAAGTCTTGATACTTAAAGTCCAGCACCGGCTGAAGGTTGCCCTGTTTGTCCGGCAGATAGAAGATCGAGGGGAATGTTTCTCCGGGCGACGCGGGCTTTGGCTCGCTGTCGGCGGTGGGAGCAGTCGGCGACTTTGGTGCAGCGATGGGGGTGGCAACCGGGGAAGCCGCAGCTTTCAACGTGGAGGTGGCGGCCGCACTAGCCGCCGGCCGGACGGCACCTTGGGTGACCGAGGTCGAGCCGGCCGAAGGCTTAGCGAACGGCCTGTCGGCAGCCTCCACCGGTTCGCCGGCGGAACTGGCCGAAATCGGAGCGACGGGCTTGTTAGCCGGCGAGGCCGGCGACTTTGCCGCGTTGTCGGGCGACGCGGGTCCTGGCCTTGCGGCGGAACTGACGCTGACCGCGGCCGGGGCCGGCGGTGGCGCAAACGCCCAGACCGCCTGCGGGACCGTGCAACAGCAGCACCAGACCAGCAGATGGCGTTTAGCCGCCGCAATTTGCCGACGCCAACTTGGCAAAGCCGGCCCTCCTCTCCGCTTGCCGATCGACTTCCTACAAACCGCCGTATTCTAGCAGGGCCATGGCTCACTAGCGACCAAGCCCGAAGAGAGACCCTGCAGACCGCATTTTTCAGTCTACCCAGCCGGATGCGAACAATAAAGCAAAACACGCTCCAAATCCCCGCCTCTAACCCACCGCTCTGGCAGCCACTTGACGAAGCTGGCTGTGGAGCGGCCCGTTGGCAGCGGCCAGGAAGTGAGCCTCGTTCAGCACAAACCCCCCTCCTGTGGGTGACGTGACCTTGCCTCCTGATTCTTCGACGATTAACACGCCGGCGGCCACGTCCCAAACCTTGGTCGAGTAGGACCAGTTGACGTCAAAGCGGCCGGCCGCCAAGTAGCAAAGGTTCAAGGCGGAGGAGCCCATGCGGCGGATGGCCTGGCAGCGGGGCACCATCTCCAGAAACAACAGCATGTCGGGAGAGCTCGGTTGCACGTCGTACGGAAACCCGACGGCCGCCAGCGACTCCGAGATGGCCGCCACTTGGCTGGTATGAATAGGCTGCCCGTTCAACCGCGCACCCTCTCCCTTGGCGGCTGTAAAACACTCGTCCAGAACGGGATCGTACACGGCTCCCACCAGCAACTCGCCGTTGCGCTCCAACGCCAGTGACACGCTGTAGTGGGGGACCCTGTGCGCGTAGTTCGTGGTCCCGTCCAACGGATCTACAATCCAACGGTATTCGGTGAGCCGCTGCCCCGAATCCGCCGGCGTGTCTTCCTCACCCAGCAGGCTATGGTGCGGAAAAGAGGTCAACACGGCGCGACGGACGGCCTCCTGGGAAGCGATGTCGGCCTGAGTAACCAGATCGGCATAGCCTTTCTTCCGCACCTCGAAACGGCCCACCCAGTCCTGGACCACCGCGCCGCCGATTCGCACCGCCTCTTCACATACCCGGAGATAGTCCGCGTGCCGATTCATCGTTTTCTTTCTGCCAATTCGCTTGATTCCACCAACCGCTCGTGTGCGCGAGGTTCTACCGTCCACGGTGCAAAACGAAACGTTAAGCCGCCGCCAGTACGGTGGCGATTTCCAGTGAAGGGTCGACGTTCCGTCGGCCGCTAGACCTGTCGGTTGATCCCGCGCATGCTATAGCTGCCGCACGGCCCGCTGGCCGTGCGATCGTCCGCAGCACGATTGTAGCGTTTGCAGGGCCGGATGTATAACCCGAGACCGAGCGGTCCCCCTAAATCGGGTTCCGTATTGGGGTCAGCTGCCTCGCCTGCCTCGCAGAGAATGGGAGTCGCTTACGGCCCGTTGCTGGTCGAGAGGCTGCAGCGGCGCCGGCCAAAAACCGGCGGCCGCACGGCTGCTCCCACGGCCATGGGTCTTCCGCAGGGGACTGTCTCGATTCTTGCGGCGACCATGCCCGGCGTGGTGCCCGGCCGCAAGAATGGACTGTCC
>JAJYGU010000308.1 GCA_021784975.1 Planctomycetota bacterium | reverse complement strand
CGCCGCTGGCCGGGATATGCTCGATGCCTTCAACGGTCACGCGGTAGAGGCAGCGCGACACGAGCCAGGTGGCAAATCGCGCCGTCTGAAACGGGAGGAGACGAATGATCGCCAGCGCGACCGGCAGAGTGGCCAGCCCGCACACCAAGAATATCCAGCGAGCGGTAAGCCCCAGCGGCCCCGATAGTAGCCAGTAGACGCCCGAGGCAGCCAGCATGCCCGCAAAGGTGAGGAAGTTGTAAGCGGCCATAATCGAACCCCGCGACTCCGGCGGGCTGCGGTCTTGAATAAATGCCTGAAGCGGAATGTCGTACAAGCCGGCGGTCACACCCATCGCCAGCAGCAGCCCGCCGCTGACCAGATAGCCGGACATGGTGGCCGCCCCGGGCGTGCCACCCGGCACGGCCGCCAGCAAGACCGCAGTGGCGGCGATTCCCAAGCCGCCCAGCGGCACCATCCCCAGTTCCACCTTGCCCTGCGAGAGGGCCCCGGCCAACAAGGCCCCGCCGCCGATGCCTAGGGTCAAGACGGCCAGCAGCGGGCCGACATACTGTTGGGCTACGAACAGGTGGGCGGTGGCGAACTGGTCGATGTTCAGTTGCGAGAGCGCCCCCAGGGCCCAGAAGTAGGTGCTCCCCAGGGCCACCAGGAACAGCGATCGTTTCGAGATCAACAGCCCGAGGTCGCGGACGGTTTGTCCCGCAGGATTCCAGGGGACCTGCCGGGCGGGATTGGCGGCCGGCAGTCGTCCGATCAACAGGCTGGTCGCCAATCCGCAGCCGGCCACGCCCAACAGCGCGGCCGCCGAAAGCCACCATCGCCCCTGGCCGGCGGGCCTGGTCAAGGCGTAGAGCCAGTTTCCGGCCACCGAGCCGAGGATAATGGCGGCCATCGAGACCATGTTGATCAGGCCGTTGGCGGCCGAGATCTTGCCGCTGCGCACGATCTCAGGGATGGCGCCCAGTTTGGAGGTGATAAACATCATCGCCTGCCCGCCCAGAACAAACAGCGTCAGGAACATCAAGGGGATGTTGCCCGAGTGGACGGCTGCAATCCCCAGCGAGACGACCACGATTTCCGCAACCTTGCAGGCCACCATCACCTTTCGCTTGCTGAAGCGATCGGCCAGGTAGCCCGCCGGGGCGGCAAACAACAGGAAAGGCAGAGTGAAACAGGCCAGCCCCAACGACAAGGCCAGCGGCTCGGGGCTGGTCCAATCCCGCACCCATTGCGGCATCTCGGCCCATCGCTGGGGAATCAATTCCTTGCCGATGGGCACGATCAGCCAGCGAAACATGTTGTCGTTCAGCGAGACGAAGAATTGTGTGGCCACCAGGGCCAGGAAGCTCCGCGACAGCACGTCCACGCGGCCATCGCCGGCGCCTTTGGCCAACGACTCGCCGGGCGGCGCGGGAGATGGGGACCACGTTTCTTTCGGGTTCTCGGACATCGATCAGTTCTCAGGCGGGCCGGTGCATCCCGGTCCTCCAATGCTTGGCGAGGATTTCGCAGAAATGTAACAGCGGGCGAAAGTTGTCGGAGGCCGCCCTCAGCAGGGGTGATTCAGAATTTCCACATGACCATGGCCGCGTAATCGAAGTCATTGGGCAGCGCCGCCTCGTCCTGGAGGCTGGTATAACGCTCGAGCATGCCCAATTTCAAGCTCAAGTGATTGGCGTCGTCCAGGGCGCTCTCCAGCGCGGCTTGGACGCGGAGCCGGTAACGGGCGAATTGGGTCACGTCCGGCGCATATTCCACTCTTCCCAAAAATTTTTGACGCTTGGTGATCTGTTGCTCCAGGCTGAGGCTGTAGACCGTCTCGGGGAAGTAGCGGCCGCTATCGGGACCGCCGTAATAATGGGAATAGCCGGCGCCAACACGCCCGATCAGGGTGGTCTTGTCGTTCTTCAACAGGCGGTAGCCCAGACCGGTGTCGGCCGTATCGCAGACGTCGTATGCCTGGAACTCATCGTATTCCACCGTCTCGTGGACGTAACAAGACCAGCGGGAATCCTTCAGCAGCCACTCGTAACGCCCCTCGCTATACAGGCGGTTCACCGTATTTATCAACTCGGTGGACTGCCTGAGGTAGTCCGCGCTGAGGCTGAGGACGGTTTGCTCGGTTTTCCGCTTGGCTTGGAAGCCGCACTGGAAGTTGGAGGTGTTCGTATTCCCTTCCGAACCGTCCAGACCCAGGCTAAAGTTGCCCTCCCAGAGCTTCTCCTCTTTCGGCTTCGGAGGGATGCCTGAACCATCCAAAAGCGATATTCCGGGCAGGGCCAAGGGGATATTGGCCGACGGCGTCGGGACCTTTTCGGGAGCTGGCGGGGCCGGAAACGTCTCGGCTGGCGGAACGGTTAGCGGCGCCGGCGTGGCTACCGAACCGATTGACGAAGTGGGAGTCTCATTCAACTGGAACGTCGTTCCAGACTGTACCGGGGGCAAGCGATACATCTCCTGGCCGAACAACTGTTGATCCAGCGCCGACGTGGGATCGGTGATCGACGGCGGGTTGCTGGATTGCGCCAGGCATGGCTCGGCGCATACCATCGTCGCTCCCCCCGCGGCGATCATCATTCCAACCCAAACGGCACAACGCACGGCGGTTGCCTCGGCGCGCAGTCTGTCCCAGAAACCCGGCAACAGTAACAGAATCCACCGCAGTCCACAAGAGAGGATGACCCGTCGATAGGGGGGGCAAGGGTTATCAGCCGACTTGTGCCATTGGAGCGCGGGCGTCTCGCCCGCACCCCGCCGGCCGGGTGAGGCGACCGCTCTTCGCCACGCCCGCTCTCCACAAATCAACCGACTTATTGGCCACCCTTACCGGTCCGGCTGGGTCAGGTCCGCCAGCGACAGATCGATCGGCAAACGATTGAACAAGACCCGCGCTGCCCGCCGGGCATCGTCACAGACCAGGCAGTCAAAAGCAGCCCCGGCAGCCAACTGGGCAAGTTGGGGGCGAGCGGCGTTGGGTCGGGCCGGCCCCGCGGGTTGGGAAGTAGCCGGCCGTTCACGGGCCGGTGAGCGCACAAGCGGCGTGTCGCTGCTCTTCTGTGGCATACAGGCTGCCAGCGCTGCCTCAACGTCGCGGCGGGATGCCGCGTCTGCTGAGCGGTGAGCGATTGTGACGTGAACGGGTTGCCAGTGGCGAACCGATGGCGGCCATCCCGTCCCGCGCCAACCGATGCCCAACATCACCAGCCACACACCGGCGGTAGTGACCATCGAGGTCGCCCAAACCAACCTCTCTCGGGACGTTGCTGCTCGATGGCCTTGCTGCGTCGGCCGCCCGCCGAGCTGTCCCACCTTTGACGGCCGCCAAGGCCACGGCTCGGCCCGAGGTTTTGCCCGCCGGTGCGGGCATTGCTCTTGCAACGCGGCGACGATGCGCTGGTAGAGAGCCTCTGAAAAGGCGGGCCGAGTCTCCCACGACTCGCGCCGCAGACGGTCGCCGAGGGGATCGCGACGACAGAAGATGGTGCGTTTAGACATCGCTTGCCTCCCATGCCGCCAGGCATTTGGGTCGTAACCGCGCCGAGGGCTCCGGCATGCCGCGATCCCTGCGAGCCACCAGCGGCGCCAGTTTCTTGCGGGCGCGAAACAACAGCACTTTCACCGCGCCGCGGGACCGTCCGAGCACGGCGGCGATCTCTTGCAGCGGAAAACCTTCCACATAATGCAGCCACAGGACGGTGGTCTGCTCTTCAGTCAGCGCGGCGGCGGCCAGATCCCATAGCCGGGCGCGTTCCTCGCGAGCCGCCATCACGCACCACGGCTCGGGAGTCGCGGCCGCTAACGCTTCCACGGCGGGCAGGTCGATCTTCGGGCGGGCCCCACGGTGATGGTTGATGCTGATGCGGCGGGCGATCGTAAACAACCACGAGGCGACCGGCCACCGGCGACGATAGCGGTGCAGATTGGCGTAGGCGCGAAGGAAGGTCTCTTGCAACAGGTCTTCGGCATCGTTGCCGGCTCCCCGATGCCGCAAGAAATGCAAGAGCGGCCCCTGGAAACGACG
>JAJYGU010000168.1 GCA_021784975.1 Planctomycetota bacterium | reverse complement strand
CTTGTCGACCACGGTCACAAAGCACCCGTGGGCCAGCAGCGTAAAAAGCTCCCAGCGGAGGTCGTTGAGCGGCCGGACGGTCTGATTGTGATAGATCCGCGCGTCGCGGCTGATGGCCACCTGGTAGGGCCGGCCGGGGGTGGCGGCCCGGTAGAACTCGGCGTTGAGCCCGACGCCCAAGGCGCTGAAGCCCCACATGCCCGTCTCGCCGGTGACGAAGTCCCCATTGCCGGCGTGTTGGACCGGCCGCTGGCCGACTTCCCAGGAAAAGGGCGGGTTGCCGTGGTAGTTGAAGTCGATGGATGCATGCGGGTTGAGGCACCTGACGTACGCCGCCAGCGCTTTCTCGAACCTTTGGCTGGAACGGTAGCGGAACTCGAGCATGTCGTCCCAAGCCGAATCCCAGGTCGCGCCCTTGGGCATGGGATGATGGAACTCCGCCTCGAACTGCTGGCGGCAGGCGTCGCACCAGCAGCCGTAGGGCGGGCCAAACCCCTGGTCGAGCATGTCGACGTGGAAGCCGTCAATGCCGTAGGCCAGCTCCTCGGCCAGGATCTGCTTCATCACTTCCAGGTAGCCGGAGTTGAGGCAGAAGCGGTTGATGGGCTTGCCGTCGGCCGCCCGCGCACGGAACTGCGGATGGTCGTCGAGATAATTGCCGTCCTGCTGGACGACGCAATAGGCGATTAACGGCAGCCCATGCTTCTTGGCCTCGGCGCAGGCGTCGCGGAGGGGATCTCGCTTGCCGAGCCCCGGCGCCTTCGGCAAGAGCTTCGAGTTGTAGTAGGCCCAATCGCCGTCGCGCGCCCAGAGCACCAGGTACTGGCAGTGGGCGGCCACCGCCCGACGGACGATTTCCGCCCCGTCCATGCGAGCACAGTAGCGGGGGTCGTGGCGGTCGCTGTGGCCAAATTGCGCGCCGGTGGGCCCGACTTCCATGCCCACCAAGGAATGCTCGAACCAGGGCGCGTGTTGTGGCCCATCGGCGGCACGGAGCGAGGCGGCCAAGGCGAGCAACACTGCAGCCGCCGCGCCGCCGGCAATGTGTAACCACATCACCTGTCGATTCAACATCTGCGACACTCCTCCACGTCACTTCCCAAGCTCGGCCTGCCGGCGGGTTTTCAGCCGCAAGATCGTGACCGAATAGGCCGGGAATTCGTGATGGAAGGTGGCGGCGACGTGGTCGAGCCTTTGCTCCTTGGGGACCACCTTGGCCGGCTCGTCCAGCGAATTGCGGTTGTCCGGGCTGCCGGAAGACAGCACGATCGCTCGGCCGGACGGCTCGAGGCCGCCAATGCCCTTCAGGTCCACCAGGGTGTCGATCGGGCTTCCAGTGACGTTGACCATCTTGACGATGATTTCCCCGCTGGCCTGCCTTCGGCTGGCGACGGCGTACAGGGGCTTGGGCTGCGGACCGGAAGCAGCAGGGACCCGCTTGTCATGCAGGCGGCAGCGGATGGTTGCGGGCAGCACGACGTCGCCACGGTTATTGCTGAACATCTGCTGGACGTAATACGACGGCAGCCCGTAGACCCGCGAACTGTCAAAATTGATCAAGTCGGGATCCCACACCCGACCGTGCACGTGGGCCAGCAACGGCGCGTACGAGGCCATGACCACGACGTCCGAGTTCCGCTCCATGCCGGTCATGAAGGCCGCTTCGCTCAGGGCCGCGGCCAGACTGCCACGACCGCAGTCCTTGGTCACCGCGTATTCGCCGACATAGACCTTCGGACCCTTGCGGTCGTAGGAGTCGTAGCGGTCGGCGTTGGCCATAAAGAATTGGGGACTGTGATAATAGTGTTCATCGACGATCTCACACGGCCGGCTCTTGGGCGTGCCGTGCCACTCATCGGCAATCAAGTGCATGTTCGGGTACTTGGCCTTGATCGCATCGTAGAACAGGGTGTAGCGCTCCTGGTAGGCGGGCCCGCCGTTCTCATTGCCGATCTCCATGTATTGAAGATGAAACGGCTCGGGACGGCCGGCCTTCGCCCGCAAAGAGCCCCAGCGGCTATCGGCCGGGCCGTTGGCATACTCGATGGCGTCCAAGGCGTCTTGGACCCACGGCGACATTTTCTCCAGCGGCACGTTTTCCTTATGCGACATGCCGCAATTGATCACGAACAACGGCCGCGCCCCCAAGTCCTCGCACATTTGCAGATACTCGTGGAATCCCAGACCGTTGCTGGAATAGTACTTCCAGAGATCCCACTGGGTCCGGCGTCCCAAGGGGTCGCCGATGGTGGTCTTCCATCGCTGGGCGAACTGGAGCCTATCGCCTTCCACCCAGCACCCGCCGGGGAAGCGAACAAAGGACGGCTTCAGGGCCGCCAGCATCAGGGCCAGGTCGGGGCGCAGGCCGTTGGGGCGGCCCTTCCAGGTCTTGGCCGGAAAGAGCGAGACCATGTCGAGCCAGACGGTGCCGGGCCGGGCAGCGGCGATTACCAGGCGGGCCTTCGGATCGCTGGCGCAGGCGGTGAGCGAGAGGCGGTGCGCTCTCCAGTGGCATGACAGCGGTCCGATCTCGCCGCGGGCGTAAACTTGCTTTCCCGCCGCATCCTCCAGGCTCACCGCCAGCGGGCCGGTGAAGCCGTTGCCGGCCTTGGCATACAGAGAGAGGTGGTAGACGCCGCCCTCTTGCACGGCGATGCCGAAGTAGCCGGGGTTGGCCACCCCCACCCGGCCAACACCTTCGCGGGCCGAATCCATGGCGATTCTCAGGCGAATCGCGTGATGATTCAGCCCGCAGGCCGGGGCATCGGGCACGACCGCTATCTCGCCTTTGGCCTGCCCCTCGGTCACCAGAATCCACGGGTCCGGTTTGTCGCCGTCCTCGAACGAGCGGTTGCGGATCAATTCGGCATACAGGCCGCCGTCGCCCGCATGGTTGATTTCTTCGAAGAAAATGCCGTAGAGCGTCGGGCTGATGGCCGGCCCCGGCCGATCCGCCTGAATCGTGAGTGTGGCCGTTGGGGACGCCGCGGACGAGGGCGCCGGGAATACCAACGCTGCGGCCGCAGTGACCGCGGTCCAGACTGGAAGCCATAAGGCTCTCTTGGCTGTTCCACTGCCGGCTGGCGCGGCCCAAGGCGAGAGATGCAGGCAACGATGCGTGGTAAGCCGGGGTTGATCCATAGCAACGTCCTCTGCGGAGGGTGGAAAGGGTATGGAGGGTGTGGAGGGTGTCAAGGGTGTGAAAGGCGGTCGTAGAATAGGATCAGCATACCGCCGCATCGGCCGGCGTCAAATCCAGGGGCAGGCGGGCGAGATTCTTCGCATCGCTCAGAATGACTCCGCATCGCTCAGCGGCCGTCCAGCAACAATTTCCACTTTTGCCAAGGGGACAGTCCCATTTTCGTCGGACGAAAATTGGGACAGTCCCCAACTTGTTCTTGGACGGCCGCTCGGAATGACCCCGCGTCGCCCAAAATGAGTTGCCCAACGTGACTGGACAATCCATTGTGAAACCTGCCTCGCAACTCGTGCCTGAGGGCCGGGTCGCTTGCCCTGTTTGCCGCTTGGAGGTACCGTGTAAAATAGCGGCGGGGCGACGGATCGCCGTGAGTCTCGGACCCTGCACATCGGGGGGGTATTCGCCGTAATCTGGGGAGCAGGGCGTGTTGAGGCGTCGCGAGAGGGCCATGCGCCAATGTCGCGCCATGGCTGAGATCGGTGAGTGGGAAGGAATCGATGTGGGTGTGCAGAAAGGGATAGTCTCATTTTTGTGGCCGGGCACCACGCCAGGCGTGGTCGCCACGAAAATGGGGCAGTCCCCTGCGTACAGGCCGGCCGGGACGTCGGCGGTGAAGCCAGGGGGTCAGGTTGCCCGTGACTGAGCGCGAATACTCGATCTTCGAACACTGCATCCTGGCCAGCGGTCTGCTTTCGGCTCAGCAGCTCGACGAAGCGTACGCCGAAGTGTGCCGATTGCACCCGGAGGAGGTCGGGAGAGACACGGCCAGCGACGACAAGGCGATCGGCGACCAGTTGGTCAAGGCGGGCCTGTTGAATGCCTGGCAGATCAAGCAGTTGCATAACGGGCGGACGAAGTTCAGCCTGGGTCGCTATCGGATCATCGATTCCATCGGCCAGGGGGGCATGGGGCATGTTTTCAAGGCGGTGGACACCAAGTTTGGCAGCGTGGTGGCCGTCAAGGTGTTGCCCCGCTACAAGTCCACTCCCGAGGCCGTTTTCAGCTTTGCCCGCGAGGTCCACACCGCCGCCAGCCTCCAGCATCCGCGGCTGGTGACCGCCCTGGATGCCGGTCAGGACGGCAACGTCCACTACCTGGTCACCGAATATGTGCCCGGCTTGGACCTGCGCAAGTGGGTGCGTCGCGACGGAGCGCTGAGCATGTCGGCGGCGGCGGTCATCATTTCCCAGGTGGCCGAGGGGTTGCAATATGCCCACGATCAGGGCATGGTGCATCGCGACGTCAAGCCGGGCAACGTGCTGGTCACCCCAGAAGGCGAGGCCAAGCTCTCCGACCTGGGGTTGGCCGAGCCGTTGGCGGCCGAACGCAAGAGCGATCCCCGCTACGGCAAGATTGTGGGCACGGCCGATTACCTCGCCCCAGATCAAGTCCTCAATCCCGGTTGTCCCGCGCCGGCCTGGGACATCTATTCCCTCGGCTGCACGCTCTACTATGCGGTCACCAGCAAAGTCCCCTTTCCCGGCGGCACGACCGCCGACAAGGTCCGGGCGCACTGCGAATTGCGGCCGCTGGATCCGCGGCGGCTCAATGCCCAACTCAGTGACGAGTTTGCGGACCTCATGGCCGATATGATGGCCAAGGATCCTCTCCAGCGGATTGCTTCAGCCCGCCAGGTCATTCAACGATTGGCCCCCTTCATTGTCGGCCAGGCGGAAACACCGGGGCTTTCCAGCCAGACCCCGTTGGAGCCCGCCCGGCCGCTGGTTCCCCCGATCGCCTTGCCCACGCCTGCCAACTCGGCCCGCCCGCCGGGGATGGACACTACCCGCTCGGGCGCCCGGCCGGTGGTCATGCCGCTGCGCCGGCAATCGGCGTCAATGGACTGGGCGACGGCCGATACGGAGACCGACCTGTCCGCCTTGGCGGTAGGCTCGACGGAGGACGAGAAGCTCAACGGGTCGGATGGGCCCTTCGACCCGAGCCTGCTCGATGAGGCGATCGGGGCACCCGGCCAACGGCCGCGCTCGAGCGAGGCCTCTCTGGACACCGCCGACTGGCCGAGGTGGTTTGTGGTCCTGGGAGTGCTGGCCGGCGTGGTGGTGCTCTTGGCATGGCTCATCCACATGGCGGAGCAGGTTTGGTCGAGCTTGATATGAGCGCTGCCGCCCAACGTTCGAAAAGGCCGCCCATCCAGCCGGCGTGGGTCATTACGGCCGCGATTTCCACGGTGGTCTTGCTGGCCTTGACCGTCTGGCGGATGCTCACGCCGCCCCCGGTGATCTTGCCTCCCAAGCCTGCGGCCGGCAAGTCGGTGGACAACAATGCCGAGCCGATGCTGGATCAGGCGGACGTCGAGCAGCCCAGCACCGGCCAAGCGGCGCCACGCCCCACGGCCCACGGCCCACTCCCCACGGCCCACGCCTCACGCCTCACGCCTCTCGCCCCACGCCCCACGCCCCACGCCCCGCGATCCACGGACCACGCTCCGGTTGCTGTCGTGCCTGCGGCGGGAAGGGGAGACTTCAAGAAAAGCGAGGCCGCTGATCGGGCGGCCGACCAGCGCCGCTGGCTGGCCGCCGCCAGACAGTTCGCCCTGCGGCACCAGGGGCTGGTGCTGGAAGCCAAGCCGTTCCCCCAGGGCGAGCTGACTGTGCCCGGGGCGCTGGACGCGGCCCGGGCCGACGTGCCGTTTTGGTTCCTCGGCGGCGGACAGTTGGAAGCGGCCTCGGGCAGCTACGCCTTTGGTCCCGAATACCAGCAGTTGCCGCCGGTCATGCGTCAGGAGTTGCCGCAGTTGGCGGCCGAATTGGGTTTGGCCTCGGTGGGCGTGGAACTGCACCGACGCGGCAACGATTTGGTGATCCGGGCGGTCGCCGAGCCGAAGCCTCGCGGAATCGAGAGCATTGCCAAGAAGCGCAATGAGATTGTCCGGCTGCAGAACCAACGGGACCGGCTCAACTATCAACTCCGCCAATGGCGTCAAGTGGCCGGCCGGGGTGATTCCGCTGAAGCCAGGGCGACGAAGGCCGCCGCCCGCGAAGCGTTGCTCGCCGTACTGGAATCCCCATCGCCGTCCACCGGCGCCCCACCCCCGACGGCCCGCGATCGCCTCTTATCTAGCCCCGAGACTCTTGCCCGCAATCAGATCTCCAAGCTAGACCAGCAGATCCGGCAACTGCAGGCCGAGTGCAACGCCGCGCTAACGCGATCCGCGGACGCCGACGATCGTGCCGCCGCGCGGTTCTTGGCGGGGTGCCGGCGGATTACAACGGTGATCTATCAATCGGTGCGGTCCCAGCCCAAACCGGCCGGCGGGGCGTCGACCGCGCCGCTCTCGCGTCCGGCAGCGCTATCCTTGCCGCGGGCCGCACCACCGCCGCGGCGGCCGGAGGCCGAGGCCATGACGCCCGCCGAGTTGAAGCCGAGCCGGGACGTGCCGCAATGGGCGGTGGAGTATCGCCTAGACATTGCCGACGGGGCCTTTGCTCGAACCGACACCGAGATGGCCCAACTGACGGCGCAGGCGGTGTCGGCTTCCGGTTCCGTACTGCCAAAATGGTTTTGCAGCGACTTCAGCATCAACTGCACGATCTGTGAATTCCCCAAAGAGGGCAGGCCATACGTCCGGGATCTGATCGACGTTGGCAAACCAAAGAGCTGCCCCATTACTACGGGGACTGCACGAGTGGCGGCCCGCTTCTGGCTGGCGCGGAAGAGCGCTCCGGCCAGCGGGAGTCTTCGCCCGGTGGCGGAAACGCCTTGGCAGGTGGTGGAGGCCGTGCGGCAGGGCGCCGCCTACCGCCTCAAAGCCCCGCTGACCCAGGAGATGCTCAGGACGGTGCGGAGCAAGCCGGCGAAACCTGCCAACCTGCCGACGCAAAGGTCAGCCCACGGCAAGCGGCCGTCCCGAACCCTGGACGGCCGACCCCATTGAAGCTCGCTTACTTGCGCTTGTGGAAGAGCGAACCTGGCAACCCCAGCCCACTCGGCGGCGTGGTCACCGCCGGCAACATTCGGGTAGGATCGTCGGCGGCGTGGTTCAGGTCGATGGTGAGCGTGCCGAAACGCAGTATGCCATGTTTGTCATACGCGGGGCACTTGATCAACGCCAGCCGGACGGTCTCCGGACTATCCTTATCCAAGCCGCGCGGCTGGACGGCGGCCTGAACCTGGTACTCGGTGGGATTCCCCTTGTATTTTAGGGTCACGATTCCTTTGTACTTGTTGTGGATGTTCGACGGCCCCCCATGGCGGAGCGTTCCGTAGAGCTTTTCCAAGATCGGACTAGAGGTCAATCGCAGGTTTATTTCCGTCTGGCGGTCGTCGATAAACACAGTCTCGCCGCCGGGCGACGTCCAGACGCCAAACAACGGCCCCTCGATATGCCCCATAAAGGAAACCAACCTCCTCTTGGGCACAACCGGAGTGATGGATGCCTGCCGCAGGCAGAACAGACAGAAGTTCAACCAGAACCGTTCGCTGTCGTACTGCGAGGCGTCGATGGGCTTAGGGTCGCTGATCCAGCCCTTGCCATAGGGGATCATCGACCAGTCGGTGGTTCCCGCCTTCAGGTCGGCGGAGACATCGGTCTCCAGCTTGAGCAAGGGGACAATACTATCATTATCCTTGCCGAGGTTGAGGACGTAGACCCGGTCGGCGGCGTCCTTGACCGCCACTTTCTTGCAGTCCTTGAGGATCTCCGCGGCCTTCACGCTTCCGGAAACCAGCGAGTTCAACTCTCCGTCGCCCTCCAAGGGCTTGGAATGTGGAACGCCGAACAGGGTTAAGACGTCGTTGGTGGCCCACAGGACGCCGCCGTTATTGACCCAATCCTGCAGGAGCTTGCCCTGGGCGGCGTCGAATTTGTCGGCGGTACACGCGTTGGCCACCTCGATGATGTGGATGTTCTTGTCGGCGACCGCCGTCTTGATCTCATCCGGAGTGGTGACGAAGGCCCGTCCGCTGGCCAGTTGCTCGTCCAGGGTGGGGTTTCCGCCGGGCAGAGGCTTTTGCGGTCCTTTGACCACCTTCGGCGGCTCGACCACCTTGGGGGGCGGCACAGGGGCCGCCGGCGGACTCTGGGCGATCACCGGGGCGGGCGGGGCCTCGAGGTCCACATGCGCATTTTTCCACAGGTCCTGGACCAGGTTGGTGGCGTCGTCGTCGCTGCGCCCGATGAAATCGTGCACTCGCCTGCACCACCAGCACACGTAGCTGGTAGTGGCCGTATCCACTTTATCCAGCCCCAGCGATTGCAGCGGTCCCGCTTGAGACCAGGGCGTCAAGGCCAGAGCGATGGCCAGCACGCCGGTAATCAGGAACCCACCCAGGAAGCCGAGCACCCCCGAGCCCACCGTGTCGAGCATTCCCGGAAATTCCAGTTGAAACCGACCCGAAATGGCGGCGTAACCGAGTCCGTACAGGACCAGGAAGGTGGCCACGGCGATGCTGATCAGCGTCAAGGCACGGCCCAGACCGGGGCCGACGAAGCCGCCGGTGGTGGCGGAAACCGAGTCGACGAGGTACGGAGTGACGTAGACGGCCATGTAGGCCGCCACCAGCAGATTGAAGAACATGATCCAGCTTGCCAAGAAGCCGGAGCGCACCGCGTACCATGCGAAAAGCCCGCCTACCAGTACTGCCAGCCAGAACACCATGGCCTTCGATCCTATCCTATCCCACGACGCGCCTGAGTTCTTCCAGGGTGGTGAGGCCCTCGATCACGTAGCGGAGGGCCTCACTCTTCAAAGTAGCTTTGCCTTTCTTCTCGCCGTCCGTGCGGAGTTTGTTCATAATCGTCCCGCTGCTGGCGATCTCAGCCCGCAACTCGTTGCTGATCGGCAGCAGGTCGCAGATCGCCATCCGTCCGTAGTAGCCGGTGCCCCCGCAATAATCGCAGCCCACCGCGGCGGATATGTTCTCCGTGTCGATGCCGCTCTTGTGGAATTGCTCCAACATGTTGGGGCTGAGTTGGGCCGGTTTCTTGCACTGTTCGCAAAGCTTGCGGATCAATCGCTGCGAGACCAGCAAGCTCAGGCCCGAGGAGAGCAGCAGCGGCGAGACCCCCAAATCCAGCAGGCGGATCAGGGCGGTGGCGTTGCTGTCGCAATGGATGGTGGCCAGCACCAGGTGGCCGGTTTGGGCGGCCCGCAGGGCGATGCTGGCCGTCTCCTCGTCGCGGATTTCGCCCACGCAGATCACGTCCGGATCCTGCCGCAGGATGCTCCGCAGGGCCTTGGCGAAGGTGATGTCGGCCTTGGCATTGATCTCGATCTGGCTGCAATCCTTCAAATGGGCTTCGATCGGATCCTCGACGGTGATCACGTTGTGAGTCATGCGATCGATCTGGTTGAGCATCGAGTACAGGGTGGTGGTCTTGCCGCTGCCGGTGGGCCCGCAGACCAGCACCGTGCCCGACGGTTTGCCGAGCGCGTTGACAATCGCCGCCCGTTGGTGCTCGGGGATGCCCACGTCGGCCAGGGTGAACCCCCCGGCATTTTGGTTGAGCACCCGGACCGACAGCTTCTCGCCGTTCAGCGCCCCGGCGGTGGCCACACGGAAGGATGTCTTCACCTCGCCGCGTTTGGCGGTAAAGGCGCCGTCTTGCGGCCGGCGGCGCTCCGAGATATCCATGCTGGAAACCGCCTTGACGCTGTTGATGACCGAACGAGACGTCTCCCCTGGAAGCTGTCGCACCGTGCGCAAGGCGCCGTCGATCCGCAGACGGACGGCGTATAGGGACTGGTCGATGGGGTCGATGAGAATATCGCTGGCCCGCTGCTGCAAGGCGTTGTCGATGATCTGCACCGTCAAGTCCAGAATATGCCGGCTCGCCGTCCGGCCGTCGCCATGACCGTAAATCTGGCTCAATTCAGTGCCGCTGGCATCAAACAACTGCAGTTTGGCGGCGTCGACTGTTTTGGCAGGCCGCTTGAAGAGGTTGGTAAGAAAGCTCTTCGCCCGCGGGACGAGGTCGGCCCAAGGGTTCTTCGCCCGGCCGCTCGCTCCGCCGGGGCCGTTCGGCTTGCCGGCGGCATTAAGCGACGATCCCCCGAGCTTGCCTGAGCGGGTCGCGTCCATCAGCCGCAGGCCCAGAAAGATCAATGGGCCGACCAGCAGCGAAGCCACCTGAACGGTGGAGCGATACTTGACCGGCACCAGCGGATTGTCGTCCACCCGCTGCACCAGATAGAGACAAAAACAGAACCAGCCCAGCACGAAGACCAGCTTCACCGGGCTGAAGGGCAACTCGCCCGACCCCAACACGCTGGCTTGCGCGAGCAACGGCCCCAGCGATCCACCCACCAGGCTCTGAATAGCACTCGACACGAACATGACGAACATAGTACCAGGCCCTGTTCCGGAAGAACGTCCTGCTATCAAGCATCTCCCAAACGGCCTTCGTCCAAACCAATACCGGGCGGCGATCCACGCCCTACTAATTAACCCCTCAAGAGCATCGCAGGTCAAGGAAAACCAAAAAAACGAAATGCGCTACCGTGGCGCCCTTACCCATAGAGCGACGAACCTGCCCGAGAGTACCGCCGATTATAGCCGATCAGGTTGCCCATCGCAATAGCCCTCTACGGCGGGGATTGCCCCAACCACCTGGCCCGAAGCACGTTGCCGGGGTAATCTGGCAAGAGGTCGTTTGACTCATATTGCAAGATGGCGCGTTTGGTCTCTCCGGCGGCCTCATAGGTGCGGCCAAGGTTATAGCGGGCCCCAAAGGTCCAGGGCCCGTTGGGAGCCGCCAGGAGGGTCCGGGTGGTAAAATAGTCGATGGCCGCCGGGTAGCTCGCCCGTTGGTACGAGATCAACCCGGACCAAAAGCTGGCGTCCTGCTTGGCCAGGGCGTGGATCTGTTTGATCAACGGATGGACCGGCGCTTCGAGTAGGTCTCGGTTGGAAGGCCTGGCCGCCAGGTAGTAGTGGATCGCCCCCTCGGTCCCTGCCAACTTTCCCTTCAGATGGAGCATGCGGCCCTTCAGCAACGGCGCCGATTGCTCGCCGTAAAAGGGCAGCATCGCGATCAGGCGTGCCTCCAGGGACTTGACATTCAGGTGGGAGCGGACGTCGATGGTCTCGAAGGGCCGTAGCCACAGGCTCACATCCGCCAACTTGGCCGCCTTCCAACGCTCGGCCTGGGCGCTTGGGGCGGCGGTCAGGACCATCTTATTCTGCCCCGCCAGATGCGATTCCAACAGCCGCATCCGCCGTGATAGGCCGGTGGGCGACGCGGCCAGCAGCACGGACAGATGTTTCAGATCGGATGTCCTGACCGCATAGGGGTGGGCGGGATCAGCGTCCAGACGTCGCAGCAGGCCCGCGTCCGCGACGACTTGCGCGAGCGTCGCCGGCTGGATCGACAGCTCGCCGGTGCCGCTGCGCGTCACCCCGTGCGGGCCAGGAATCGGCAGGCCAAGGGCGGGATCGAATAGATACACCTTGCCTTCGATCAAGACCCCGACGCACCACACCCTGGGAGCCGGCATGGGCGGTCGCTGCTGCTGGTGGTCGCTTCCGGCCTGCTTCGTTGCCGAGCCCTTTGCAACCGAAGATGCTGGCAGGCCAGTCTTTGCAGCCTTCTTCTCTTTCCCCTTTTCATTTTTCCTCCCTGAATTAGCTACAGGCTGGCCCTCCTTCGTACCATGCGATTGGGTAACAGGATTGGGGCGCACCGCCAACAGCCCCGCGTCGATTCCTTGCTGTCGTGCCAGCAAAATGAAGACCCACGCTCGCTCCTCGGCCGTCCCTCGACCGAACAGCAACGTCTCCCAAGGAAACTGCGGGACCCAGTCCGGTGTCTGGGGCTCAAGCTGGATGTTGCGGACCGTCCAATCAAAGAGCGATTTTGCCCGTTCCAACTCGTCTTGCGCGCTGCCGCGTGCCCAAAGCGCCGCGTCCCGCGTCAAGACCGCCTCCTGCAGCGCATACCCGTCGAACCGGCCCAGTTCCTTCTGGTCGAGGTTCTTGACCAACGGCAAGTCGGCCAGCCGCTTGGGCAGGCAGGCCAGCATCGGATCGGGCTTCCAATCAGCCGGCGGGGTTTGCACGCGAATCCACTGGTTCAGACGATCCACCACCTGCCGCAGCATTTCGGGCTCCGGCCAGGCAATCAGCAACGTGTCTTTGATGTCTTCCGGCTTGGAGGCATCCAAGGTTTTCAGCCGCTCCAAGGTCTGCTCGATGGCGGTTTGTGAACTGAACTCCTCGGTGCGGTTCAGATTATCGATGGCGTAGGTCAGCAACTCCTCGCGGTTCGTCCCAAAAATGCCCAGGGAACTGTCTCCGCTCGGCGCGGATGGGATCGACGTCTCGCCCCGCCGGCGGCAGCCAGCCGCCAGCAAGAAAGCGATCAGACAAACCAGAAGCGGAAAACCGCAGACGACATTCCAGTGATGGCCGGGGACCGTCCCCTCTTCGCCTCCCCGCGGTGTCGGCCCATTACGCAATCTCTGGTTCTCGATGTTCACATTCCAGTTCCTTTCAATCGCCATTTTCCTCCACCGCCCGGCGAATTGCCAGCAACCGCCGCAACAGGCCGGCAAAGTGCTCCAGTGGAACCATGGTCGGGCCGTCGCTTGGGGCTGCCTCGGGGTTGGGGTGGGTTTCAAAAAACAATCCATCGACGCCTACGGCCACCGCCGCTCGGGCAAGCGGTTCGACCATGGCCCGATTGCCGCCGCTGGCCCCGCCTAAGCCACCAGGTTCTTGTACGCTGTGGGTGGCATCGAAGATCACCGGGGTCCCCAACGACTGCATCTGCGGGATTGCCCGCATGTCGTTGACCAACCGCCCGTAGCCAAAAAAAGTGCCCCGCTCGCCCAACAGCACGTTTTGGCAGCCGCCCATCGCCAGCTTGTCCACCACGTGCCTCATGTCGGCGGGCGCTAGGAACTGCCCCTTCTTGACATGCACCGCTCGGCCGGTGGTCGCCGCCGCCAGCAGCAAGTCGGTCTGCCGAGCGAGGAAGGCGGGGATTTGCAGCAGCTCACACACTTCAGCCGCGGCCGCCGCCTGCGACGGTTCGTGAATATCCGTCGTCACCGGCAGACCGGTGGCTTCCTTGACCCGCCGCAGCATCACCATCCCGTCCGCCAGCCCGGGGCCGCGAAAGGAATCAATACTGGTGCGATTGGCCTTGTCGAACGACGCCTTGAAGACCAGTTGCACCGGCACGCCCGCCATCATTTGTTTCAATCGCTCGGCAATGGAGACCGCCAGCGTCTCGTTCTCGAGCACGCACGGTCCGGCGATCAACAGCAACGGCTGACCGCGACCGCAGCGGTACGGGCCGATGGTGGCGGGATTTTGGGGCATGCCGGAGGTCAGAGGTCAGAGGGCAGGGATCAGGGATTCAAGAATGCAGTATCGCCGAGAACGCCATCGGCCGCAAGCGTTGGTGCGAGATTGCGATGCGTCGCGTAGCGACGTAATGACGGTAGCCGTGGGTTTTAACCCACGGTTTGCAAGCCGCCCCATATTGCCGCGCGTCGCGTAGCGACGCTACGATGATGGCCAGGGCGACGGTGGTTCAAGCGTCGCTACGCGACGCAGACCATTGGGTGTGGCATCCCGTCCGTGGGTTGGAACCCACGGCTACCATCGCGCCGCCGCTACGCGGCGGACCATGACGCTGCCGCTGCGCGGCCTAGCCTCACACCGCCGCTGTGCGACGGACTAAACCATGGCAAACTCCTACTCATCGCTGCATTACCACATCGTCTTCAGCACCAAGAACCGAGAGCGTTGGATCAAGCCTGAGTTTGAGACGCGGATTTGGTCCTAGCTGGGCGGCATCGCCAAGCAGAATAAGATGAAGCCTCTGCAGATCGGCGGAATCGAAGATCACGTTCACCTCTTACTCGGTGCCCCGGCGGTGCTGGCGCCGGCCAAGATCATACAATTGGTCAAGGGCGGCTCGTCGGCGTGGATTCACCAGACCTTCCCGCAAATGAAGGGCTTCGGATGGCAAGACGGCTACGGCGCGTTCACCGTAAGCAAGTCGAGCATCCCGTCGCTGATCGAATACATTCAGCGGCAGCGCGAGCACCACCGCACGAAAAGTTTCCAAGAGGAATATCGCGAACTGCTGAAGCGACATGGGATCGAGTTCGACGAAGACTACCTATGGGGATGATAGTTGCTGTGATCCCAAGCAACAACGTTGCGATGCGTCGCGGAGCGACGCGGTGAGGGTAGCCGTGGGTTTCAACCCACGGATTTCGGACCGCCCCATATTGCCCAGCGTCGCGTAGCGACGCTACGACGCCCCCCCGGGGGCAACGACCGTTCAGGCGTCGCTACGCGACGCAAACCGTCGGGTGCGGCATTCGAACCGTGGGTTGAAACCCACGGCTACCATCACGCGGCCGCTACGCGGCGGACCATCACGCGGCCGCTACGCGGCGGACCATCACGCGGCCGCTACGCGGCGGACCGGCGCGGCATTCGTCGCCGGAATGGGCTACGCCTTTCTCGCCGCCCGAGCGGCGGCGAGTTTGAGAGAACCGTAGAGCAGCGCCAGCACGCCCATCACGGCGGCCATTCCCTCGCCGGCAAACCATACCCGCCGCTGGACCACTCCCTGCTGGCAGGCGTCGGCGATCTGCTCCCTGGCCTTCCGGTCGAATTGCAGCAACACGTAAAGCTGGGTCATCGGGCCGACGGAGAATTGCTTGACTTCTTCCCAGCGGTCCTTGATGAGCTCGCGGCAGAAATCGGCGTCCGGCAGCCATGACGTGCCCGTTACTTCCGGGAAGTCGCGATCTGCATACTCCTTGACTGCCTGGCGGATTGCCTCAGGCAGGTTGGCTTCGCACTCCTGCAGCGTCGTATACGGACCAACCGGGACGCGCATCTGGTAGACATCGTCGACTAATCGGGACTCGGAATCCACCCAGGCCGGGCGGGTGTTTTCGCTTCCGCCCTCACCTGTAGCCCTCGTACTTTCAGCCGCGGCCGCCTTCTTTTTTTCCGTCGCCGCCGAGGCGGCAATCTTCGCGGTCAGGGACGCAACGGCAATATTCCCCGTCGTCGCCATCGGTGCTGGTCTCTTTGGCGTGCTCTTAGTGACCTTCCTTCCTGCACACCTTTCCATCCACTTCACACCACGCGCCTGCACAAGGACGTCGAGGCTCGCTCGCGCTTGTGCATCATCCGGGTTGAGTTCCAACGCCTTGCTGTATTCCGCGGCGGCCTCGTCGGCCCCGCTGACGCAGAGTAGAACGTTGGCAAGCCCGCAGTGGGCCTCGGCATCTTCCGGGTTCAGTACCAGAGCCTTTTGGTACAGCACGATGGCCTCGTCGAATCGCCCGATTTCTGCCAATGCCTGGCCCAGGTTGCGCTGTGCCTCAGGGCTATCGGGGTGCCTCGCCACCTCTTCCTGGCAGCGCATAAGTATTCTGGACCGCTGCCCCGACGGGCGTCCCGCGTTCTCTGAGCCGTGCCATGCAGTGAACATCGCGACGTCTAGAAGTACCAAGAACGCGACAATGGCAGCGATCCGTGTCTTACGAAACAGGACGCCCAGGATACTTAACAGTACCAGCAACCCACAAATAGCACCGATAGACATCACCGCCCCTCCTGCCGGCCCCGTCGGCCCGAATAAGCCCACGGGCTGGCCAGTTGCACTGAGATCGAGATGGCCGCCGCGGCCATTGGCAGCCACGGTTGGGGGAATTGCCACAGGTCGGCCACCAGGCTCGCCAAGATCGCGCACACGATCAGCGAGCCCAGGCTCAACTGCTTGCGGCGGAGTGGATCGGTCTGCCGCCACCAGCGCAACAACAGGAACAGCGTTGCGAAGGCGGCCGCGTAGGCCAGCATCAACGGCCGGCCGTCGGCGGCATACAAGGCCGGATCGCGATTGAAATGGAAGAGGTGGGGCACAAAGGGCAGCCCCGACGACGCCGGCAGATCGACCAGCAGGGCGTCGGCGGCAACGCACGCCAACATGCCCACCGCCAGGCCGGCTACCATCATCACAAAGCGGCGGACGGACGGCTCGCCGCGGGTGCCTTCCCAAAGCTTCGCCGGGATGAGAATCGCCCACGCGCCGGCCGTGCTGGTCAACAGCAACCAAGCGACCCGCTCTGGCCGCAAAGCGGTGCGGCCGTGGCTATAGATCAACATCATCACTACGCATGTCACCGCCGCGACCAGTGCGCTTCCCAAGAGCGAGCCGATGAGCTCGGTGATTCGCTGCCGCGCAGGTTTAACGACCATGGCCGCGGCGGGCGTTTCGTACCCCCGATGTCTGGCGTGCCGCGAAGCGGCACGGCGGGCCGCCACCGATGCGGCGGCCGCGGCGGCTGCCCGGCCGACACTGCCCGCCGACCCGCGTTTGCCCACCACCAGCCACCAAATCAACCGATAGATACCATAGAGGATCAACAACGGGATCGCCAGCCCGCCGGCAATGGCTACGATCGCCACCACAAACGGAGCGAGATTCACGATCACAAAGGCCGCCACCAGGATCACGAAGATCTTCATCGGGGTATTCAGTTTGGCCTCATCCCAGGAGCGGCGAAGCTGCGCCGTGCCGCGGCGGGCGGCGCTCACCCCGTCGCGGATCGCCCGCATGATCGGCTCTTCGTCGGCCCTCACCCTTTGCCCATCTCCCGAAGGGAGAGGGGACCCGTGGACGCCATCTCCCGGAGGCGGAGGGGACTCGTTAACGCGATCTCGCGGAGGGAGAGGGCTTCTACTAGCGCCGCCGGCCACATGCTCGTGCGGGTAGTCCATCGTCACCACGTCGGAGACCGACGGGATGCCGTCGGCCACCTGCGGTTGCGCGGCGCCCGTCGCCGGGGCGGTCTCCCCGCCGGCGGCGGGTGCATCGGGCCGCGGCTCATAAGCCGGCGTTTTGCCCGGCGGCGGCAAGGCCGCCAGCAACTCGCCGGCGGTGCGATAGCGCAAGGCAGGATCCTTTTCCAAGGCTCGGGCGACCACGCTGCGGTAGGGCTCGGAGAGCATCGAGACGTCGGGCCGGGCGGTGAGGTGCTTCATGAGCACCTCGCCCACACTCTCGCCCTCAAAAGGGACGCGGCCGGTAAGCGTCTCGTAGAGCATCACCCCCATCGCGTAGACGTCGATCTCCTTGCCGTAGCGGCCGTTGGCCACCTCGGGGGCCATGTAGTGAACGGTGCCGACGCTTTCGGTGTGTCCGCTGCGGCGGCTGCACGAGATGAACTTCGAGAGCCCGTAGTCGCCGACCTTCACCACACCTTCGTCGCAGAAGACGTTGCCGGGCTTAAGGTCGCGGTGCACGATGCCGTGGTCGTGCAGGTAGGCCACCGCCCGGCCGATGCCGTGGATCCAGGCCAGGGCCGCCGAGGGCGGCAGGCCGTGCGGCTTCGCTTCCAGCAGGGTCTCCAGACAATCGCCGGCCACGTATTCCATCACCACCCAGGTGTCGCCCTGGTCGTCCTGGCGGATGTCGAACAGGCTCAGCAGGTTCGGGTGCTTCAGATTGAGGCACTGGCGGATGCCGCGGAGCTCGACGTCCAGATTGCGGCGGATCAGCTTCAGGGCGACTTCCTTGCCGGCATCACTGACGGCGTAATAGACGTCGCCGAAGCCCCCCTGACCCACCCCGCGTTTGATCGTGTAGCCGGTCAGCGGTTTGGCGCCGCTGGCATAAAAGAACCGGCGGGCCGGCGGAGCCGCGGCCGGCTCGGCTGGCGGTTCGCCCGGCCGAGGTTTCGACATGTCATGGCCGTTTGCGTTCACGGCGACCACCTGCGGTTGCATGGGCCCACCTCCCCTAATAATAGCTGCCGGCGCTAGGGCCGTAAATCGTCGAGCGTGACGGCAAACCCCTCGCCTTGCACGCGTGAGTGGTCGGTAATCGGCCCACAGTCGCGACAGGCGGCGTCATCGACTGTAAACGGCCCCGGTGTCTTGCAATACAACTCGCGTCCGAGCCGGTAGAGGATCACCTCCTGCGTCCAGTGCCGGCAGATCACGTGGCTGTTGGGCTTCGGACCCAGCACGCAAGTGTCGGCCATCAGCAGCACGGCGTCGGCCGAGGGCTGCGTGCGGTGGTGGCTGGCGAAGTCCAGCCGGGCCGTGCCGCTTAAGGCATGCGGCTGGCGGAACACCAGCCGCACCGACCGGCCCAGTTGAAGCCGGCTGCCGTCGCGGAGCCAGCCGGCATTCTGCACCGGCCGGTCGTCGATCCGCACTTCGTGCAGGGCCTCGATCATGTAGCCCTCGCCGTCGCGGCGGATGCGGGCGTGTCGGGTGGCGAGGTCGCCGAGGATCGGCACATCGACCGCCGGGCCGCCCTCCGGTTGCCCCAGCACCACCTCCTCGCCCAGGCAAACCCAGTAACCGCCCACGGCGTCGATCCATAGCAGGAAACGCTCCTGAGGTCGCAGGCCGCCCGCGTCCATGGTAAATCGCCTCAGAAAGTCTGCCGCCAAACGATTCATGATACTCACGTGGCTGGGGACCGGCCTATTCTTTCTTGACGCTCAATACCTGTTGACGGGTCGAATGGTCTCACAACCGGGCACTCTCTGGGTGGCGTCGCGCGAGCATGACGTTGCTGTGCGGAGTCTCCATGCCGACCCGCGGCCAGCGCCGCGTGACGGCATGCCACCCGGCCTTCCGACTACGG
>JAJYGU010000072.1 GCA_021784975.1 Planctomycetota bacterium | reverse complement strand
AGAAGCGCACTATGTGCGGGATTTTATCGTTCACCTGCGCTTCGCCAACGGAGCCGAAGGCGACGTGGATCTCCGCGAGGAGTTGTACGGGGAGATGTTCGAGCCCCTAAGGGAGCCGGGGCTGCTCCAGCAATTGTCAGTGCATCCCGAGTTCCACACGCTTGTCTGGCCCAACGGGGCCGATCTGGCTCCGGAGTACCTCTGCGAGAAGGTGCATCTCCTGGCGTAACATGCGCGAACCGGTATGCACCGTGCGTTTCGAAAACTGGCCCCGTTCCATTCTGCCCTCCCGTCCCGACCTCCGAGGGACTAACACGATGGTGGTGTGAAATCACTCTTTCCTACCTAGCAAGAATGCCGAGATCATCAGCCCAATGAACAGCATACCACCAACGACAGCTCCGAGGATTGTCCCCACAAATGTGAGGTCACGACCAGCCCACACCGCAACAAGGAAGCCCGCAATTACTCCAGTAATCAGGCAAGCCCAGGCAAGTCGAATCCGATCTCGCCGTACTGCGACAACAGCCTCGTAGTCCAACGGCGGTGCTTTGCTTCGCTGCTTGTCCCGCCGGCCCCAAGCCCTTACAGACCACACCAGCCCGAGTCCGCCGCCCATCAGTGGACAAGCCAGAATTGCGATGTCGATGCCTGACACACCGTAAACAAGCATCCCAACGATGAATCCGAACCCAGCAAGGCAGCCGACCCAAGGCAGCAGACCGCCAATCGTGGCTCCAACGGTAAGGCCGACAACAACTCCGATGCCAATCGTCTCATTACAAGAAGGGCGATCATAGATGCCGCCAATCGCGAACATGCTGGCAATAGCCACGAACATCCCAGTGATAGCTCCACCGGCAACGCTCACAATCCACCGCAGATTACTCGACCGTCGAGTTGGCCTGTGGTCTTCGGGCTGCGTGCTATCGGGAATGTTGGTCATAGAACTGGACTGCCTTTGGAAATCGGCTCCAGCGCTCTGGTGGGGAAAGAGTGCCAGAAACCATTTCTGATCCGTATCGCCCTGAAGTCATTACAGGGACCTTTTCTGATCTACGACCGACACCGTTCGACAGGCTACCTTTTCCCGCGCCGAGAAAACGGTTCCCGACCGACACCGCTCCCTCCCCTGCACGAAGTACATGACCTACCGGTATTCGGCGACGTTCTCTTTCGTCACCAGCCGGAAGGGGATGTAGGTCTCTTTGGCGAACGGCTGCTTGCGGATGATTTTCAGCGCCGTTTCCACCGCCTGGCGGCCCTGGGCTTGGGCGTCCTGGAACACAGTGGCGTCGAGCCGCGATTGCTTGACGGCCTCCAGGGCGTCGGCGATCGCGTCGACGCCGACGACGATCACCTTGTCTTTTTTGTGAGCTTGTTCGAGTGCCAACAGGGCCCCCATGGCCATTTCGTCGTTCTGGGCGAAGACGGCGTTGATGCGGTCGCCGTAGGCCTGGATCCAGTTCTCCATCAAAGAAATCGCCTTGGCCCGGTCCCACTCGGCCGTCTGGTCGGCTAAAAGGTGCAGTCCGGGCGTCTTGGCCAGCACTGCCCGCGCCCCGGCGTCGCGCTTGATCTGGGCCGCCTGGCCCATGTAGCCGTGCATCATGACCACTTCGCCCTTGCCGCCGAGTCGCTTGGCGATGTACTGCATGGCGAGCTCGGCCGACTGCTCGTCGCGCGAACCGACGAAGGCGGTTGGGGGAGTCTTGGTCTCGGAGTTAACGTTGACGATCGGAATGCCCGCCGCCAGGGCCTTGTCGACCGCCGGGGTGCTGGCCTCGACTTCGCACGGGTTGAGGATGATGGCGTCTACCTGTTGGGCAATGAAGTTTTCCACCTGCTGAATTTGCCGCTCGGGGCTTCGCTGGGCGTCGTTGACGACGAGCTTCACACCGATCTCCTTTGCCCGCTGCTCCATGGCCCGATCGACCATCACGATGAACTCGTTGGAGAGGTTCATTAGCGAGACGCCAATGACCGGCGGCCGCTGGCCGGGCGCCACGTCTGGCGCGGACAAGCGGTGGCAGCCGGTGATGGCAGCAAGGAGGAGGGCGATGGTAGCGACGGACGTGGGATGGTAGCGATGGTTCATGGGCGTCGTAAGTCGTGCTTGCAGGGCCTGCACTGGTCCCCTCTCCCACCGGCAGAGAGTTAGGGTGAGGGGGCAGGCTGAAATGCCGGCCGGACTCGCACTGCTGCCCGCCCTCACCCCTTGCCCCTCTCCCAAAGGGAGAGGGGAAACTGCTTACTCGTTGTGCCGGCGGTCGAGCCAGACGGCCCCCACGATGATAACACCTTTGACGACCTGTTGGTAATAGGAGGAGACATTCAACAGGTCGAGTCCGTTGTTAATCACTCCCATCAACAAGGCCCCCAGCAGGGTCCCGCCGATGCCGCCGACGCCGCCGGAGAGGCTGGTGCCGCCGATCACCACCGCCGCGATGGCGTCCAGCTCGTAGCCGATGCCGGCGTTGGGCTGGCCGGTGGTGATGCGTGCGGCCAGCACGACGCCCGCCAGACCGGCCATCGCCCCACACAGAGTGTAAGCGAACATCTTGACTTTGGTCACGCTGATGCCGGCGGCGCGGGCGGCGTTTTCGTTGCCGCCCACGGCATAGACGTAGCGGCCCAGCCGCGTGTTGATCAGGAAGAGCCAGGCGGAAAGCGACACCACCGCCAGGATGAGCACGGGGATCGGCAGGCCGAAAATGTCTCCCCCAAGGCGTATTAGTTGGGGCGACATGTTCGAGACGGGCCTGCCGCCGCTGGCGATCAGGGCCAGGCCGCGTGCGGCGGACATCATCCCCAAGGTGACGATGAACGAGGCCACGCCACCACGGGTGACCACCAGCCCGTTGGTCGCTCCGCAGGCCGTTCCCGCCAGGATACCCAAGAAAATGGGGACGACTACCATGTGCTCGCCGGGATGGGCGAAGATGGCGGCGACCACGCCCGCCAAGGCGACCACGGAGCCCAGTGAGAGATCCACCCCGCCGGTCAACAGAACAAACGTGACGCCGACGGCCAGCAGTCCGTTGAGCGAAATCTGCCGGGTGACGTTAATCAGGTTGGCGGCGGTCAGAAAAGTGGGTGTGGCCGCGGCCAGCATCGCGCCGATCGCCACCAGGGCAATGACGATGCCGAACTGTTGCAAGATGTGCCGCGCGGACAGCGAAGCGTCACTGCGGCGCGGTGTGGTGGATTCAGAGGGGCATGGCATATTTCAAAACTTCCTCTTGCGACGTGCATGACGGATTCAGCTCGGCGGCCACTTTGCCCTGCCGCATGACCAACAACCGGTGGCTCAAGGCCAGCGCCTCGGGCAACTCGGATGAGACGAAGACCACCGCCTTGCCTTCCGCGGCGAGCCTTGTCACCAGTGCATAGATCTCGGCCTTGGCAGCCACGTCGATCCCGCGGGTCGGTTCGTCGAGCAGGAGGATCGAGGGGCCGGCCAACAGCGACCGGGCAATGACGACTTTTTGCTGGTTGCCGCCGCTAAGCTGGCCGACCGCCTGCCGGCCGCCAGCCGTCTTGATGGCCAATGCGCGGATACCGGCTTCGACCACGGCGTTCTCTTTGGCGCGGCGAACCAACGGTCCGAAACAACACTGGCCAAGCGAGCTGAGCGTCATGTTCTCGGCGACCGACATGGTGGGCACCAGCCCGAAACCTTTGCGATCTTCGGTGACCATGCCGATGCCGTGGCGGAGGGCGTCGGCCGGGCCGCGGATGCGGACCGGCCGGCCGGCCACGCGGATTTCGCCGTCATCGGCGGGCACCAGACCAAAGACGGCGCTGAGAAGTTCGGTCCGCCCTGCGCCCATCAGGCCGGTAATGCCGAGAATTTCGCCCCGCCGAACGTCGAAGCTGACGTTGTGAAAGGCGCTGTCTCGGCTGAGCCCTCGGACGGACATGGCGATTTCAATATCGTGCGGTACTGCTTGTTTGCAAGCAGTGCCAGTGTCGTGTCCGATTTGTGTAGGGTGGGTCGAGCGCAGCGAGCCCCACCGGCCAGGATGTGGCCGATTTTGGTGGGG
>JAJYGU010000482.1 GCA_021784975.1 Planctomycetota bacterium | reverse complement strand
CGAGGCGGCCGAAAAGTATCGCCAGGCCTTGGAGATTCAGCCCGAGTGCGTCGATGCCCTGATCGACCTCGGCGTGGTGCTCCGCCGGCAAGGAAAGCTCGATCAGGCGATCGAGCATTATCAAAAGGCGCTGAAGCTCCAGCCCGAGAATGTCGACGCCCACGTTAACTTGGGCGCGGCCTTGGGCATGGAAGGGCTGCTGGACGAGGCGGCGGCGCATTTTCGTAAGGCCCTGGAAACCAATCCCAATCACGCCCGCGGAAAGCAGAACCTGCAGTTGATCGTTACCGAGCAGAATCGCAGCCAGGATGCCTTGAAACAGCAACGGGCATTGCTCCGCCGCCGCCCCGACGACCTGGTGCTTTTGAACAACACCGCTTGGCTGCTGGCCACCAGTCCCTTTGCCGCCGTCCGCAACGCGGCCGAAGCGGTGGCGTTGGCTGAGAAGGCGGTCAAGCTCTCCGGCGGTAAACAGCCCGCCATCCTCAGCACGTTGGCGGCCGCCTATGCCGAAGCCAAGCGGTTTCCCGACGCCCGGGCTACCGCCCAAAAGGCCCTGATCCTAGCCGACGTACAGCACAAATCCAAGCTAGTTGAATCCCTGCGAGCCAAGCTTCAACTCTACGATTCCGGGGCCGCTTATCGCGAGATGCCGGCTGCGTTGGCGCCGAAGGCGCCGTGAGCCGCCGAAAATAAGCTACCCTTTCAACATGGACCGCGTGCTCGAAATTCAGGAGATCCAACAGCTCGCACCCTACCGCCACGTCTGGAGCGATCTGCTGGCGATTACCCCGGGGGCCAGTTTCTTCCAGTCGTTGGAATGGCTGGAGGCGTACTGGCGGCACTTCGCGGCCGGGCAACGGCTGCGGACGTTGATCGTTCTCGCCGCGGGCCGGCCGATCGGCATTGTACCCTTGGTGGAGCGGTGGGAGCCGACGCGCATCGGCCGCATTCGCGTCCTCACCTACCCCTTGCACGATTGGGGCTCGTTCTACGGGCCGATCGGCCCCCAGCCGGGCGTTGCGTTGGCAGCCGCCCTGGCTCATGTGCGCCGCACGCCGCGCCATTGGGATCTCCTGGAGCTCCGCTGGCAGGGAGCGATCGGCCTCGACACCGCCGAAACGCAACGGGCTATGTGGCGGGCCGGGTTCCAAGCCCAGGCGAGCGTCTGGGACCGGATTGCCCTGGTCGATCTCTCCGGCAGTTGGGACGCCTATTGGTCGGGCCGCAAAGGCGGGTGGCGACGGCGCTTCCGCCAGGCCGAGCGGAAACTAGCCGATCAGGCGTCGATTTCCTACCTGCGATATCGTCCCGCGGGCGCCACCTACCACGACGGCTGCCCGCGGTGGGATCTGTACGACGCTTGCGAAGAGATTGCACGGCGAAGCTGGCAGGCGGCGGCCAGCGACGGCACCACGCTCTCACACCCGGCGGTCCGCGATTTCCTGCGAGAAACACACGCCGCGGCAGCCGCCGCCGGGGCGGTCGATCTGAATCTGCTCTTGGTCGGCGGTCAGCCGGCAGCCTTCATTTATGGTTACGCCAGCGGCGGCTACGTCTACGGACTACGCCGCGGTTACGATCCACGCTGGGCCCGCCAGGGAACCGGCAACCTGCTGCTGGCCTACACCCTCCGCGACAGCTTTGCCCGCGGCGACCGCTTTTACGATATGGGCGTCGGCTCACTGAAGAGCAAGCGGCCCTTTCAAACCCGCCTGGCAACCATCATGCGTTACAGCCACTTCGCACCCATGCGATGGCGGGCACAGTTGCTCCGCGTGAAGCGCTGGTGGAAGGCCGGCCGGCAGCGGTCGATCGCGGTCGGCCGTGGTCAGGATTCCACGGCCGACCGGCGATGACCACTCGCTGACCAGGAGGGGCCGCGTCTACAACCGCCGGGAGCAGCGGTGCGCCGCATCGGCACGACGGAAGGTTGCTCGGATGGACCTGGGACAGGCGCCTCCGTATCGCGCAGGCACGTTCACAGTGAGTCGCACTTGGGGCAGGATGCCGTCGCCGGTGGGAAGGAAGTACGGGCTATCGTCCGCACGAGGCACAGGGGGCTGCCACCACCGGGACGCCACCTCCGCAACCATCGCAGCAGGGCGAGTCGGACACGCAACAGCCGTCCGAAACCACGCACCCTTGCTGCGGACAGCAGCGGGACGCCCACGCCGGGCGCCAGGAACAGCATCCGCTCGTGGCCAGCAACACTAATGCCCCCAAGACACCCAGAATCGTCAATCGCTTCATGGTAGATCTCCTTCTGAGCAATGCACCTGGCCGGTTGCGGCATGACTTACGGCGCCGGAGCAGCCATCGCCGGCCCGATCGCGGGCGCCGGACCAACCGCCGGTGCCGGGACCATCGTCGGCGCCGGGGCCAGTGCCGGTGCGGCCGGACCGACCGCCGGCACGGCCGCGCCCGCCCCACACGAACTACACGAGGACGGGCAAGCGACGCCTGACGGGCAGGGTTGTTGGTAGGCCGAGCCGCGCCAGAGGCCGTCACAGCAGTGGCATCCCGCGGCGCTGCCCAGCAGCATCCCGAAAACCGCTAGAATCAGGAACCTCTTCATGGTTCATTCCTCCGCTGGAAACCTAATGCTCCATCGCGAAGCCATCGCCTTGAAAACTCTACACCAGGATTGATGATGTGCAAATGCAACACGGTGTTTTCTTGACCGCTGCGTTTTCCCACTGGTCCGAGGGGGACGATCCTGATTTTTTGTGGCGACCACGCTGCCGCGACCAACCTTCGATTGGTGCCCGCCCGCCACAAGAATGGGACTGTCCCCTTCTCGTTCCCTTTTCGCCTCTCGCGGGCCCGGCACGGTTGACCGTGAACTACAATTGTGGAAAATCCACCACAGTTCACCGGGGGAGCATTACCATGGTCGCAAATCGCCTACCAAGCAAAATCGGCCTCTGCCTGGCCATGTGGGCCACGCTGGCCCTGAGCGGCAATCGGGCGCCTGGCGCCCCGCCAGCGGGCAGCCAGGCGAACAACGCCAAGACCCAATCGCTGTGGCTGGTGAGTACTCGCGAGGCCCCGCAATGCGGCGGGCTGGAACAAGCCGCCGCCGACATCCACTGCTGGCAATGGAAGACCGACGGCGGCTGGATCCCAAGGGAGGCCAAGGCGGTCTCGGCGGCCGCGGGCCCCTCCGTGCCGGTGGTGGTGTTCGTTCACGGCAGTTGGAACAGCGCCGACGAAGCGGTTGAATATGGCTGGGGCGTCTATCAAATGCTGCGGCCAGACGCCGGCGACCGGCCCTTTCGTTGCGTGATCTGGTCGTGGCCCAGCGACCGCCAGTCGCGGCGCATCCGACCCGACATGCAGAGACAACAGGCCGATACCGACGCGGAAAGCTACTACCTCGCCAAATGGCTGGCCGCCCTGCCCGCCAAAACGCCCGTCTGTTTGATCGGGCATAGCTTCGGCGCGCGGATCGTCACCGGATCGCTGCAACTCTTGGCGGGCGGCCAAGTGGCCGGACGCAGTTTGGCGGCCGGCCGATCGCCGGCCAATCCGCCAACGCCCAGACCCCTGCGGGCGATGCTGCTGGCGGCCGCTATCGACAGCAACTGGCTGTTGCTTGGCCATCGCAACGGGCTAGCGCTCACCGCGGCCCAGCGGGTGTTCATCACCCGCAATCCTTGCGATCGCGTATTGCGTTGGTACCCGCGGCTTTACGGCCGTGGTGGGCCGGAGGCGATAGGCTTGGTCGGTCCGCTATTGAGCGAGCGGGCTAAGTCAGTGGAAGTCGTCGACGTAAGCGGCTCGATGGGCAGTATGCACGACGTCCATGGCTATCTCGCCTCCGCCGAATTCCGCAGTCGCCTGGCCCACTACGCCTTCCTCGACCCCACGCCGCGGAAAGCCCAAAGCCTAAAGCCTAAAGCGGCGAGACGCCGCTTCTACGATCATCGGGCCGCGAACGATCGCGAGACGGATTACCTGCCTAGGGCGACGCAGCCTATGAGTTGGCCGCCGACGGATGCGATAACTTGGGCGGCCTCACCGACCGCGCGGCGCGAGGTCTGGCCCAGCCGGACCACCAGACATACGCCGTCGCAGGCGGCCCCCAGGGCGGCCACGTGTTGGTGCGCCAACGACGGCGCGTCGAGCAGGACGAGCGGATACTGACGCTTCAGATCGTCGAACACGGATCGCCAGCCGGATATTTGCCCCTCCGATTCCTCATCCAAGAAAAGGTCGTCGCCGTGAGGGAGGAGGCTGAGCTGCGTGATGGTGGTCGGGCAAACGACCTCGGCCATCGCCGACCGGGCCGACCGCAGGCCGGATAGCCCGTCGTTGAAGGCGGCCAGCCGGCAAGAGAGGTCGCCGCGGCGAAAATCGGCATCGACCACCAGCACCGCCCGTTGGGCCTTTGCCGCCAACGCGGGCGCCAGGCCAATCACGACCTCGGTCTTGCCGTCGCCATCGGCGGGGCTGGTGAACAGGAGGGTCGCCGGCTCGCAAAGGATGTCTTGGGCGAGGAGCCTGGTCGCCAGCGGCTGGTAATTGCCGCTCGACAGGCGGCGTGGCGGCCAACAGATCTTCGCCGCTTCTTTTTGCTGGGATGGGGGCGATTGCATCGCCGGCCCACCCGCGGGCAATTCTACCAGCGGTAATTCCACCAACGGCAATTCCACCAGCGGCGGTTCCTCCGTGACCGTGCCCACGGAAGTGTGTACCGGCGCAGATGGGGACAGCCCCATGCTCGTGGCCTCCTGTCCCAAAAATCGGGACAGTCCCTCGGCGGCAGAGGTAGGCTCGCGGGCCGCGCAGGATCGGGCCGGGCAGGGCGGCGGAGGGCGATCGGCGTCGGCGGCCGACGGAGGCAATGTCCCTGAAGCCGCCTTTCGGCTCTCAATCCGCCTCAGGGCTTCCAGCGTTCGGCTCATGGATCTTCAGCCTCGCCGGAGCCGGGCAAAGAGGTGACGGAACTCCGGCCGACGCGGCGGCGCATCCGGGGTCTTGCTCGCCGGAAGGTCCGCGGAAGGGGACGGTCCCGCGTCCGCGGGATAATTCTTCCCACTGCCGCCACGCGGCGGTGGATCGTCCTTGAAGACCTGGGACGCCGCGGCCGGTTCCGCCGCCGGGATCGCTGGGCTGGCTGCCGCATCTGGTCCGGTGGCCGGCGCCGCGCTGATTGCCGCCGGGCAAAGGGTGGAGGCCAGCGCCGATGAAAGAGTCGACTTCTCGCCCCCTGGCGCCCGAGGATCGCCGTTTCTCGCGGGCAGGGCGGCAGCACTGCCGATATAGGCGGACAGAGGGCGGAGGCGTCCCCCGGTCGCCGCTCGGCTGGCCGCATAACGATCGTTGATCACCTCCTCGTGCTCAAATTGCTCGGCGAACGGAGGGGCAGGCTCCGTGAAGCGGAGTTCAATCTCGGGCACGATCGAACCGGCCGGCTGGAAGTCCTCGTCGGCCTCGGCCAACAATTGTTCGATGCGGTGAATCTGTTGCGCCGGCTCGCGAGGATCGGATTCGGACTCGTCCAGCGGCGGAGAAATTCGCAACGCCGGCGCGCCGGCGCCCTGCGACGCGCCCGCCGAGGCGTGCGCGCGTGCCGATTCGTCGGCCGATTCGTCGAGCGTGCCGAACTCAATGACGCCGTTGCCGGCCGATTCCTTCTTGGCCTCGCCGCTCTCGCCGCTCCAAGGGGTGGGCAACTGCTGCAAGTCGGCCCAGGCCTCTTCGATGTCGGCTGGATTGACCTGCTGCCGCCCGCCGACGTAGCTCAGCAGCATGGCGTGGTCGCATACTTGATTGATCAGCCGCGGCACGCCGCCGGTGGCCTGGAAGACGGTTTGACAGGTCTCGTCGCGGAACAGGACCTCCGCCTGCCCGCCGGCGAAGGTGATTTGGTGCTGAATGTAAGCCTGCGTTTCCGCCCGATTGAAGGCGTTGAGATAGCAGCGGGCTGCCAGACGCTGATTGAAAGAGTCGAGCTTCGGGCTGGCAAACTGCTCCTCCAAGGCCGAACCGCCGGCCAACACCAGACGCACCAATGGCTGATCGCCGCGGGCCAGGTTCGTCAGCAGCCGCAACTCCTCCAGCAAACGCAACGGCAGGACGTGGGCCTCGTCGACCAGCAGGACCAGCCCGCGCGAACTAGCCTCACCGGCCATGAGATCGTCGGCGACCGCCAACCGCAGCTCTCCTTCATCCATGCCGCGATAGGGGCGTCCCAACTCGTAGAGGATCGCCTGGAACAGGGCGCGGCGGGTGCCCAGCCGGCCGCTGGAAAGCATGGCCACGCGGAACGAACGTTGAAATTGCTGCCCTAACACCAAGCACAACAGGGTCTTGCCCGTGCCCGACGGCCCTACCACCAGCCCCGTGCCTTCGCCGCGCTGAAGGCAGCGGGACAGCGCGGTGCGTGCGGCTTCCACCGCACTGGCCGGGAAATAGTCGTCGACTTGCGGCACGGAGGCGAACGGCCGCCGAGTCAGGCCGAAACAGCCGTCATGCATGGTCCCAATTCCTCATATTCCATCAATTCGGCAGCCTCGGCGCGAATGATAAACGGCTCTCGACAAAGCCGGTTTAGTCAACTTATCTTGCCGCAATTCCCCAGATGGCGATCATCGGACACACGCCCATGATCGACAGTCCCAGGCCGATCAGCAGCCAGCGAAGGCGGAATCGGCGGCGGATTCTCCGCGGGGAGGCGGCATTGGTGGCCGGAACCGTGCCCAGCACGGTTATGCCGAACTCCGTCTCCAACTCGGCGGGGCTGGTCACCGGGGGCTCGATGCCAGCCCCGGCGGTGAATGATCCGAAGCCCAACGCCATGAGCAGACTGGTGGCCAACGTCGTGGCCAGCAGACGCCGCCAAGCGGAGTTGCGCGGTGGCGGACTCCGGATCACTTTGACGGCCTGGAGGGTGAAAGTGGGCATGGCCTGCTCGGCCTGGACGGCGAGCCTTTCCTCCAACTCGGCTTGGCTCTGCACCTGCCGGGCTCGCTCGACGGCCGCCGTCAACTCGCTTTCGATCTTCGTGTCCGGCGGCCTGCTCACTCGGGTGTTCTGCGGCTTGGCCGCCGTGGCCGGCAGCGGATTTTGTGCCAGACGGGGCGCAGAGGGGGACCGTCCCCCGGTCTGGCTTACCCTCGCTCGGTCGGCCGGAATCCGCTGGGGCATGCCAGCCAATCGCGCCTTGAGGTCGCTCATGCGGCCCGCCACGTCTTGGACCGCCGGATGAAGGGGCATGCGGTCGACCAGCAGTTGCTTGTAGCGCCGCTCCAGCCTGGAAAGCTGTTGCTGCAAGTCGAGCCACTGTGGATTGTCGATCATCCGTGGCAGAGACGGCGCCGGCGGCTCCAGGGAGGACGACCGCGGGCTGGCATTGGCCGCCGAAGCCATCTGACGATGATGCGCTTCGAGTTGCGATGCGGCCTCCGCGTATGCCTTGCGGGCATTCTCGGCGGCCTGCCGGGCCTTGCTCACCCGCTCATCCATGCAACTCTTCCACTTGGCGCGGCCATCGCGGATGTGACCTTCCGCGGCTGCCTGGAGTGCCTCCGCCGCGTGCTGAGGCGAATCGCCGGTTTGACGCAGGGCAAGGCGGCGAATGGGGGCTGTCGCCTTCTGCGGACCATTCGCGACCGGCTCGCCATACGCGGAGGGCGGCCCTGGTTGCACAAGATCGCCGCTTGCCGTATAGGTTGCCGGCGCAGCCAGCGCGACCCAGTCCCGGTACCCGCAACAGGATACGATGACGGCGGTAGCCGCGAACACCAACAGGCAAAACAGGAGCCAGACCTGGTATGGCAGTCGAGGCCGAACCGTCTGCGGCCCGCGTTTCCAGAATGTCGGCATGCCGCGATCCTCCCTGCCGGCGCAAACCATTCCCTGGTTTCGACATCGGCTGGCTCGGGGCTGAAGCTTGAATTCAGTTGTGACCTTACCGCAACGGCTGGTGGCGGCTCCCGAAGAGCTGATACCACGCCGCCAGATCCTTCAACTCGGCCTTCATCCGCGGAGTGGCTGCGATCAGTGTCACGGGTCGCGGCGCGATCAGGGCCGCCATCTGTCTGATGTCGAAACTCTCCAGCAGCCCGAAGCAGAACAGTTCGGGACATTCCGGCAGGCAGCGGTTCTGTTCGATCACTTCCTTGAGGCTGGCCAACGAGCCGTTCAATTCGACCCGCCCGATGGCCTTCTCTTCCAGCGCCGCTGCTGCCAAGGCCACCACCGACGACCGCGGGCCATAGCTCACCACCGTGACCGGCCCCTGTCCGGCAGCCGCCCAGCGGGCGACGGCCGCAAGCTGGCTGGCCTGGATTCCCAACAGCCGGCCGCCGACGCAGGAGATCAGGATGGCGAAGGGATGGCCGTCGCTAGTAGTAGGCGCCTCGCCGAAGCCCAGCGGATCGATGGCGATCACCCGATAGTCCGAGTTGAGCAAGCGCAGGGCGCCGACGACGGCCGTGCGGCGTCCGGCGTCGGCCAGGAGGATGGCCGTCTGCGTTGGTGCGCAGAGGGGGACAGTCCCCTTGGGTTGCCCCTCGACCGCCTCGACGGCCGGGACGGTCCATACTTTCCCGATCGACAACCGCCAGTAAGTCGCCTTCCGCGAGCCGTAGGTTTCGGAGCCGGCAGCGACGGCGTGCAAAGCATAATCGCTTGCGCGGATGAGTGAACGAAGCTGAACGCGCCGTTGCTGCTGCCAGCGCAGCGCCGCCTTCTTCTCCCTCGGCAATTCCGGCTCGCGCGGCAAGCTCTTCGCCAGCTTCAGGGCCAGGCTGTTGAAATCCTCATTCTTTTCGGGCATCGCCACCTTCAACTCTTGGGGGCTCTTGATCTCCTTGTCGCAGGGGATTTCCTTCGAGCTGTAGTCTTTGCTGCCGGCGAAGAAGAAATCACCGAGCATGCGGTAGCAGGCTTCCCGGTTGTCCTGCTCGTAGTTGTGGGTCCCGGGGACCTTGTTGATGTGCGAGCGCAGCGCCTGGGGTTTATGGAACAACTGGTAAATTGGCTGCGCCGCCTTCAGCAGCGGCGGCAGGGCGGTGCGGGCCCAAAAGCAGCAATCGTCTTCCGCGTTGTAGGTCAACAGCAAGGGCCGCGGCGCGACCATGGCCGTCAGGTGCGTGTAGTCCAGCAGCGTCCCCAGGTCGTTGGGCGTTTGTTCGGAATCGCCCAGGTCGCGGCCGTTATCGGCGCGATTGAGCAGGCTGGAATAGCCGGCCACCGGGTTGGCCAACGTCACGCGGGCGTCCAGCGCGCTAAGGGTGATCGTCTGCCAGCCGCCGCCCGACACGCCGGTGACGGCGACTCGGGCCGGGTCGGTTCGCGGCAGGCTCAGCAACACGTCCAGCCCGCGCTTCATGGCCAGGTAGAAGACCGCCACGCCGCTGCTGCCGCAGAGATCGATTTGGTTCATCCGCCAGTGCATCAGTCCGTCCTCGCGCAACTGGCCCATGTACAACCAATCGACATTGAGGGCCAGCATGCCGCGTTTGGCCTGGTTGATGGCGCGGATCTGCTTGTAGGGGACGGCGTTTCCCTTGGGCTCGTGGCCGTTGACGTTGAGCACGCCCGGGACTTGGCCGGGCCGCTCCGGCTCGGGCTCGTAGAGAACGGCCGGGATCCATAGCCCCGGCAGGGCTTCGTAACGAAGTTTCCTGATATGGTAGCCGGGGCCGCCGGGGATGGTTTTCTGCCAATCGGTCCTTAGCGGGGCATCGCGCCAGTGGACGGCCTGGCCGCGATAGATGATCTTCTCAAGGACGGCGGCGCGGAGTTGGGCGGCCGTCGCCTGCCACGCGGCCGCCGAAGGCATCGCCGGCATGGGGAGCACCCGACTGCGGCAGTACGCCCGAATCTCCTGTTCAGTCTGTTTGGGCGCGAGGATTTCGCGCTCCAGCACGGCCCGCACCTGGGCCTCGTCGTCGGCCGCAACGGACCCCTGGCACATGAGTGCCCAACCGATCAGCAGCAAGGGGATTACACGGATCATGATTACTCCAGCCAGCGGGCCGCCTCTTTCGCCCAATAGCTGAGAATGATACTCGCGCCGGCGCGGCGGATGGCCGTGAGACATTCCAGCGCTACCGCTTTTTCATCCAGCCAACCGCGCTCGGCAGCCGCCTTGACCATGCTGTATTCGCCCGACACGTTATAGGCCGCCAGCGGCACGCCGGGAAATCGTTGGCTGGCTTGCCGCAAGATATCGAGGTAGGCGAGTGCGGGCTTGACCATAATCAGGTCGGCTCCTTCCTCCAAATCGGCTTCGATTTCACGGATTGCCTGACCGGCCGCCGCCGCCGGGTCCATCTGGTAGCCGCGGCGGTCGCCGAATTGCGGAGCGCTTTCGGCCGCCTCGCGGAATGGGCCGTAAAAAGCGCTGGCATACTTGGCGGCGTAGCTGAGAATCGGCAGGTGGCTGAAACCCGCCGCGTCCAGGCCCGCGCGAATCGCCCCCACCATCCCGTCGATCATGCCGCTGGGAGCTACTACGTCGGCGCCGGCGCGGGCATGAGTGACTGCCTGGCGAGCGAGCAGCTCCAAGGTCGGATCGTTTTCCACGTCCAGCCGGCCGGTGGAGCGGCCGATGATGCCGCAGTGGCCGTGGTCGGTGTATTCACAGCAGCACAAGTCGGTCATTACCAGCAGATCTGGCGCGGCCTGTTTGGCGGCCCGGATGGCCTGGGCGATAATGCCCGACTCGCTGGTCGCATCGCTTCCGGTGGCGTCCTTGGCCTCGGGGATACCGAAGAGGATCACCCCGCCCAACCCTAGTGCCCGCGCCTGGTCGATCTCCTCGGCCAGTGTATCGGGCGAGAGTTGACCGTGGCCGGGCATCGACTGAATCGGCTGGCGGACTCGCTCGCCCGGCCGGACGAACAGCGGCAGAATCAAGTTGGCCGGTGTCAGTCGGGTCTCGCGGACCAGTGCGCGCACCGCGGGATGATAACGAAGGCGTCGTAGACGGCTGGTGGGAAACATGGTCCTCCTTTGACGGTCCTTTAGGGTCCGCGTCAAAACAAGTTGGTCAGGTTTTCAATCGCAAACCCGCAGCACCAAGTCCCGAACAAATTTAGAGCTCGAATGCTCAAAGGAAGCCGCCGTTTGCGGCATTTCGAAATTGGAGGCTTGAGCTTGTTTGGGATTTGGAGCTTGGGATTTCGAATTCCTGGCTAGCTAGGATCGTCAGCTCATTCTGACGCGGCGGCTCAGCGCGGCTGGGCGGATTTTCCAGTAGTTGACGGGTGGGCTAGGGCTTCGCGAGCGTGACGGACGGCCTCGGCTGCCCAAGACTTCCTATCATACAGTTCCAGCACGGCGCGGTACACCGATGCGGCCGCCTTCGGATTGGTCGCCCGCAACTTATCGGCGTCGGCCAGCCGCTCTTGAAGCATCGTCAACTGATCTTGCGAATACTGGTCGGTTTCCTGGCGGACGGTGGCGAGCCGTCGGCGAGCCAGCGTCAGACATCGGCCGGTGGGACCGGAGTCGTCCGCCTTGCGACCGTACAGGTCGATCAACGCCTGCAGGCGGGCCGCTCCCCATTCCGGCTCCAATTCGAGGTAGCGAATCGCCTCCACGTAATCCTGTTGGATCGGCAGGAGATTCTCGCTACCGGCAAAGTGGTGGGCGATACGATCGAGCCAGCGATCCAAGCGGTACAATTCGATGTCCTTCTGATACTCGCGAAGCCGGCCGGCCCGACGGTCATCCGAGTAGCGGGCGAGGAAGTCCTGAATCAGCGATTCCACACTGTCGACGTCGGCGGCAAGGATCGTGTCGGTGATGCCCTCGGGCGCGTGGGCCATGATCTTCTGATAGAGCGCATCGGCACTGGGCGGCTGGAGGAACCACCAAATGAGGGCCGCCACCGAAATCAGCGACAACACCAAGGCCCCGGTCTGCCACCAGGTGCTCGGCTGGGGCTCTTCCTCCACCGCATCCAACTCCTCCTCGGCCACCGTCGTAAAGCGTTCGCGGGCGACTTCCGGACTCGCCTTCTGGGTCAGGTTGCCGGGCAGACTGGTGGCCGCCATCGTCGTCTCCAGCGGAGACAGCGGCGGCGACACTGCTCCGGGCGGCACCGACAGGTCGATCCCGGACGGATCGACGATTTGGGTCTCGGTGTTTGCGTCGTCGGCAGGCGGTTGTGCCGGCGGTGTGGACGGGCTGGTGGGCGGCAGCGCGGGACCAGGCGGCGATTCGCTTTCAGGCTCCAAGGTTTTCAAGCGGAGCGAGAGCGCCTGGAGCATGGCTTCAAACCGCCGCCCCAGCACGCTGGCGTTCGGGACGCGGTCGTTGGGGTCCTTTTCCAACAATTGTGCCAGCAGCAGCTCCAATTCTTCCGGCGTGTCAGGGGCATAGCGGCGGACCGGCGCGGGCTTGTCGTAACGCTGCTTGTGCAGGATTTCCGGCAACGACTTGCCCTGAAAGAGCGGCCGATGCGCCAACAGCACGTACATCATCACGCCGAGACTATAGAGATCGGCGCGATGATCGACCGGCCGCCCCTCGGCCTGCTCGGGGGCCATGTACTCGGCCGTCCCCAGCACGCTGCCCGCGCTGGTCAGGCCGCTGGAGCCAAAGAGCCGGGCGATGCCGAAATCGGAGAGCTTGAGGCGGCCGTCGGTAGCCAGCAGGAGATTGCCGGGCTTGAGATCGCGATGGATGATGCCGCGGTCGTGGGCGTGGCGGAGGGCCTGGCAGGTGGTGGCGCCGATCTTGGCGACTTCGTCCCAAGTGAAACGGCGACCGCGCCGCAATTCCTCCTCCAGGCTGTTGCCGTCGACCAACTCCATGGCGTAGAAGAGTTGGCCCTCTTGCTCGCCAAAGCCGAACAGGCGGACGATATTCGGGTGGTTGAGCTTCCGCAGGGTCTCGATCTCGGCCTCGAAGCGGCTGCGAAAGGCGGCCTCCTGGGCCAGCTCGCCGGAGAGCAGTTTGACCGCCGCCGGCTCGCCGGTCTCCCGATGCACGGCCTCGTAGACGGTCCCCATACCGCCGCGGCCGAGCTTGCCGACAATCTGGTACGGTCCCAGCCGTTCGATTTCCATGGTCGCCCAGGCCCCAGAAATGATGGACGATTCACTCCTTTTGGGGAACTGAGTCAGTTTACCACGGACGGCGTGGGGATGCCATCTAGGGCGTTACCTTCGGCACATCCGGGCGAGGCCGGATTTCCTTTTCGACCCGAGGCTCTTTCGTACGCGCCGCATATTTCCCAGGCGATTTTTGGGTGACTTTTGGCAACCATGATGTATCCTTCCTACATTACCGGACACTCCCAAACCTGTAATCGCGGAGGATCGAACCTTGGCGGCACAGAAGAAATCCATGCCACGGGCATCCCTGGCCAAAAAGGCTGGGGCCGAGAAGTCAGCCGGCGATAAGCCGCATAGCCATCAAGACCAGCGCGACGCGCTGCCCGTCGACCGCCGCGCGAGTCGCGACCGTCGCAGTCACGCCGAGCGCCGCAGCCACGACGAGCCAGTCGCCGTGGAGCGGCGCGTTTTACAGCGCCGGGCGAAAGTCAATCGCCGCCGCCAGATCGATCCGACCACCTGCGAACGCGACTATACGCCCGACGAGGTCGAGTTCATGGGCGCACTCGATCAATACAAGCGGATCAGCGGCCGCATGTTTCCCACCTGCAGCGAGGTGCTGGAGGTGTTGAAGAAGCTGGGCTACGAGAAACATTCGCCGGCCGAAACCGCCCACAGCGGGCCGGCGGCCGCGGTGGTCGCGGTCGATCTGCCGGCCCCGGCCGCGCCGCAGGCAGCGATCGTCTGACAACGTTACTTGGCGGATTTGGCGGCCGGCTTCTCGACCACCCGCTTGGCCTCCCAGGGGAACGTCTGAGCGTCGCCATCGATGGTGGCCTCGGCCTTGCCCTTGATGGTGTTGCCGGTGAGCTTGCCGCTGCATTTGACCGGCATCTTCTCGCCGTCCTGGTCGCGAATCACCGTGAACAACAGGGTGCCGTCCTTATAGCTGACCGTCTGCAGCGGGTTCTCCTTGCCGTCGTCGCCGACGAGGCAGCCGCTGAGTTTCTGGGCGTCACCCTTCAACTTGAGCGTAAACTCGTAGGGTGAACCGTTGACGTCGACCGACAGCGCCCAGGCGCCGGCCGGCTTCAGGGCCGCGCCGCCCTGTTTGGCGGCCACTGTCTTAGCGGCCGGCTTGGCCGTCACCAGCCGCTTGCCCTCCCAAGGGAACGTCTGGGCGTCGCCATCGATGTTGGCCTCGGCCTTGCCCTTCATGGTGTCGCCGGCGAGCTTGGCGGTATTCTTGATGGACATCTTTTCCCCATCTTGATCGCGAATCACCGTGAAGGAGAGGGCCCCATTCTTGAACTTGACGTCCTTCAGTGCAGTCGCCTTTCCGTCCTCGTTGATGAGACTGCCGGTCAGCTTTTTGCCGTCCGCGTTCAACTTGAGGGTGAACTCGGTGGGCGAACCGTTGATATCGACCGTGAGTTTCCAGGTGCCGCTCGGGTTCGGCTTGTCGGCGGCCAGGGCAACGGCGGCGCCGAAGAAGGTTACGAAAAGTCCCGCTACCAAAAGCTGTCTCATCGCATCACCTCACGAAAACAAGAGAGTTGGGGAGAGAGAAACGTCATGCACCAAGCCTACTCGATGGGAGACCGCCGCCGCAAGTCTCCCTTGCAATAAATCAACAAGAAGCCCGTCCGAGGGGGGGGCGAATCTCCCGGATCTCAAAGATTCCGCCGACTCGACTGGCGAATCGCCGCTTGGCCGCAGATAATGAGCGAAACGGCAACCCCAATTTCTTCCAGCCATCGCTACAGGAGCAGGACCATGAGACGAACCGTGTTGGGCGCGATTGTTTTGAGCATCAGTTGGTTAGCCATAAGTTGGCTACCGACGGCCCGGGCCGAGTTCAAGGCGGGCTGCGCCACCCGGGTCGTAACGCCCGACCCCTTGCTGCCGTTGTCCGGAGGCACGGGTCCCTCCGTGCCCGCCACAAAGAAACAGGGAGACTTGACGGTGCGGGCCTTGGTGTTGGACAGCGGCCGCGTCCGGGTGGCCATTGTGGCCGGCGATTTCCTCGGTTTTCCCTCGGTCTTGGGCAACCGGGTCCGCAGCCGGGTGAAGGAAATCCCGCCTCAAAACATCCTGATCGCCGCCACCCACACCCACAGCGCCCCGGACTGCTACGGCTTTCCCGATAAGAACGGCAAGACCGGCGGCAACTTGCCCTACCTGGAAAGCGTCTGCGCCAAGATGGCCGAAGCCATCCACGAGGCCGTCGAAACCGAGCGGCCCGCCCGGATCAAGATCGCCACCGGCGAGGCGAAGGGGAAGATCGCTTTCAACTACTACGCCCCGCAGCTCTACGATCCGCGGTGCTCGGTCATCCAGTGTATCGGAGAGGACGGCAAGCCGTTTTGCACGTTGGTCAACTACGCCATCCATCCCGAGATTCTAGGCAACAAGGAGGGAATCCTGAGCCCCGACCTCTGCGGCCCGCTCTACCAGCGAATTACCGAGCGGGGCGGCGGGACGGCCATCTTCGTCAATAGCGCCCAAGGCGGGATGGTGACCGCCGACAACCGTGATCCGGCCGGCGGCCCGGACCTCCGCACCTGGGACGAGTGTCTGCGGATCGGGCACCTGCTGGCCGACGAGGCCCTGCGGATCGTGGCCGACGCCCCAGTCCAGGCGAATCCAACCCTGTTCTGCGCTGCCGAGAAGGTCACCTTCCCGGTCGATTCGCCGTTGATGCGGGGACTGATCAAGGTCTCTCCGCTACTGTCCCAGGTGAAGCACAAAGGAAACCAAATTGAAACCACGATGAACCTCGTCAACCTCGGCAATGCCCAGATCATTACCATTCCCGGCGAGGCCCTGCCGAATATCGGCTTCTATCTGAAGCGCAAGATGCACGGCCAGAACAACCTCTTGTTCGGCCTGACCAACGACGCCTTCGGCTACATCCTGACCAAGGTCGATTGGGGGAGTTTCAAACGCTACGAGTACATTTCGCGGACTTCGCTGGGCGAGCAGACCGGCGAAGTCCTGATCGATGCAGCCCTGCGGCTGGTCAATTGCTGCCCCAAGCCGCAAACCCTGCCCGCGGCCAAGCGGTAGCGATCCGCACAAGGGGACTGTCCCGATTTTTGTGGCAGGACGCCCCAAAAATGGGACTGTCCTCCTTGGATCAGCCGCCTGACACAGAAATCGGTACAGGCCGGTACCAGGAGCCCCCCGTGTTTACACCTCTATCTCGCCCTTGCAAAGCGCGGCTGACGGCCGGGCTGCTGGTGATCGGCGTCTGCACGGTCGCCGCCGCGGACCCCGCTAGTTGGACGGTGGGCCGCGTCGCCATCGTGACCGGCAAAAACAGCCCTGAGCCCGAGCTCAAGGCGGCCAAGATCCTCGCCAGTCGGATCCTCAAGCGGAGCCAGGTGGCGCTGCAGAGCGCGGTTGAGTCCGATGCGAAGCTCGCCGAGATCCTCGCCGACGCCGAGCTGGTTTTTGTGGTGGGCTCGCCGCAAGGCAACCGCCGCGCCCGGCAGCTCATGCAGGAACTTGACACGCAACTGCCTACGCTCCCCAATTCCACCCGGATCCATCCCGAAAGCTTTGTGGTCAAGTCGGGCCTAAGCGGCGGAAAGCCCTGCGTGGTGATTGCGGGCAGCGATCCGCGGGCAGCGATCTACGGCGTGGGGGCGGCGCTGCGGGCCATGACCTTTCTGCCCGAAAAGCTCGTCGTGCCGGCCCTCGATCTTCGCGACAAGCCGGCCTTCTGGATGCGCGGCGGCCAGCCGAGCGGGCCGGGCAGCCGTGCCCGCCAGTTCGGCAAGTTGCGTCCGCGCACCAGTGACGAGCAGTTGGAGATGATGGAAGACTACATGCTGCTGGGAACGAACATCTTTGGCGGCGACCCGAAGTTCATTCGCAGCTACGGCATGATGACCGTCTTCGGACGCACGGCCAACGAGATGCCGAGAGGCTTCCCCAAGGCCTGGACCGCCGACGACGGTCATGCGCCGCAGTACGTCTGCCCCTCGATTCCCGAGGCCCGTAAGGCCCTGCTGGCGTCGTTCGACGAGATGTTCCGCAACGCCCCCGACTACGACTTCTTCACCACCAACTCCGGCGACGAAGGCGGTTGCCGCTGCGAAAAATGCTCGCCCTGGGGCGGCACCTACATCCGGCTGCTGCGGGAGATCGCCGAGCGGCTGCACAAGTATCACCCCAATACCAAGATCCTGGCCACGAACCAGGACCTAGACAATGCCGGCAACCAGCAGATCTTCGACTATCTCAACAGCCAGGATTCCAGTTGGCTGTTTGCCATCCGCTACGGGCCGGGCGCCGACGAGATGCAGACCTACATCCGCGGCCCGGTCAATCCGCGCTGGTTCGCATACGAAGGCTTTGGGCCGCTGGGCAATTACCTCAAGTACATGCACCATGTGCTGCCGCGGACGACGACGATCGCGCTCTACAGCGACATCACGCACTGGATGCAGGCCCAGTACGCCGTGCGGCATCCCGACGTGGCCCTGGCCGCCGTCTACCAGCGGCGAAGCTGGAACGCACGGCCGCGCAACTTCCAAAAGGTCGCCAACGAGATTCTGCATTACGCCGTCGGCGACATCCACTACAGCGAAGGCATGCACGACGACTTCAACAAGTGGTTTTGGTACCGCAAACTCTGGAACCCGAACCTCGACGCCCAGTCGCTCACCCAGGAGTATTGCCGCTATTGGTTCGGGCCCGCCGCCCAGCACGAAGCCGCCCGAGCCATCTTCCTCATGGAAGAAACGCTGGAAAAGCCGGTCGTCGGCAATCCGGGCATCGCCGAGGCGGTGGAACTGCTCCGCTCGGCGGGAAAAAAGATCCCGGAAAACCTGCTGCGGATCGATTGGCGCTGGCGCGTGATGAGCGAAAAGGCACTGATGGATCTGTACATTCAACAACTGCTCGAGCGCGGCCAAGCCCTCAAACGGCAGGCAGCCGCCAGCCTGGAACGGGCGGAAGGCTCGCAACAGCCGGCGGGCGAGTTGGCCGAGGCCCTGAGGGTGCTCGGCCAGCCGTTGGCGAGCGACTCGATGAAGGCGCTGATGGCGGAAGCAAAGCAGCGCGGCGACGAGGCAAACCAAGCGGCCGGCTACCGCGAGCCGGTGGTGTTCCTGGTCGACCAATTCGATCTTACTGAGGTCGGTTGGTGGAAGCAAACGCTCCAGCGGGCGTTGGCAAGCGGCGATGACCGGCGGATGCGAAACACGGCCCGCATGGTGCTGCACTATGCCGAGCCCGGCCGCGGCGGCTTTTACGACGCGCTGGGCTGGCCCAACGATCCGCAGCACCTGGTCAACGGCCAGTGGCAGTGGGGATTCATGCCCTTCGCCGGCCCGGCTAAGCGCTCGCACTACAGTTTGGCCTACACCTTCTTCGAGCCGCGCGGCGTGACGCTCAAGTACGACCACCTCGATCCGGCCGCGCAGTACGTCGTTCGCCTGTCGATCGGCGTGCACGGCAACGAGGCCGCCCGCAGGCTGGAAGGCATTGAGTTGAAGGAATGCCTCAAGGCCAACGGCAAGGTGATTAGCCAGGGATTTGCGATTCCCAGAGGCGACGTCGTTTATCCCGAGTTCGAGCTGCCGCGCCAGCTTACCCGTGGCGGCTCCCTCGAAATCGCCTTGACCGGCGCCTCCAAGCGTCTGCCGCTCACGGCCGCGCACGAGGTCTGGCTGATGCGCAAAGATCAGATGCCCTGGACCGCGCAGCCGGGGCAAAAAGGGGGCAAAAAAAGGTCAGCCACCAAATCTGGAGAACATGGATCGTTTTGACAGCTATCCTTGATTCCTCGGTCTGCCACGTGGCCGAAGCGTCCATTCCAGCCCCGATCGCTTGGCGGTCTCTGCCACC
>JAJYGU010000036.1 GCA_021784975.1 Planctomycetota bacterium | reverse complement strand
ACGCGGGCCGACGTGGCCCGGCTGGCCGCCGTGCCCATGGCCGGCTGCATTATCGGCCGAGCGTTGTACGAAGGAACTATGAGTCTGCCCGAGGCGCTGAAGGCTGGAGAACATATTACGTAGAAGCCATCACAGGAGATCCCCTCTTCTGTTGGTAGAGGGACAGCGGAGAGGGCTTGGCAAGGCCGCATCAACAACACATTCGCCTGCTGAACGCCCTCACCCTAACCCTCTCCCAAAGGGAGAGGGGACGGCGGTCGATGCTCTTGAATTGGTGGCCTAGAGCCTGCGAACCCTGTGTGCCACGGTATCTAGCAAGGAACACACTGCCATGCCGAAATGTCCAGTCGAACATATTCGCAATATCGCCTTTTGCGGGCACGGTTCTTCCGGCAAGACCACGCTGGTAGATAAGATCCTCACCAGCACCGGCACGGTCAGCCGCAATGCCAGTGTCGACGACGGTACCAGCATCTGCGACTTCGACGAAGAGGAAAAGCAGCACAAGTACACCGTCGAAGCCAAGCTGGTGCACTTCGAGCACGGCGGCAGGTATTTTCACCTCCTCGACACCCCCGGCTATCCGGATTTCATCGGCCAGGCAATCGGGGCGATGCGGGGCGTCGACACGGCGGCCATTGTCATCAATGCCCAGGCCGGAATTGAAGTGAACACCCGCCGCGTGTTCAACGAGGCCCGCAAGGCCGGCTTGGGACGCATGATCGTGCTGAACCGGATGGATGCCGACAACATCGATTTCGCCGCGGTCATCGAGAGTATCCAAGAGCTGTTCGGCAAGGCCTGCCGGCTCTTGAACGTCCCCTTGGGGCAGGGAGCGAGCTTCCGAGGCGTGGCCAGCGTGTTGAAGCCGCCCGCCGACACGAGCGGGGCCTTAATCGACCCGGCCGAGTTGAGCGAGCCGCTGCTGGAATCGATCATTGAAGTCGACGAGGAAGTGACCGAGCGCTACTTCGAGGGGACGGCCCCCCGCGAAGAGGAAATCGCCCGGCTGATCGTCACCGCCGTGGCCCAGGGATCGCTGATTCCGATGGTCTGCGTCTCGGGAAAGAGCGGCGCGGGCCTGCTCGAGCTGATCGACGCCTTGGGGCTTTGCGGGCTGCCGCCCGATGTCCTGCCGCGCACGGCCAAGAATGCCGCCGGCGAAGAAGTCGAGGTCAAAGCCGACCCCGACGGGCCGCTGGTGGCCCAGGTCTTCAAGACCCGCGTCGACCCGTTTGTGCAAAAGCTGAATTTCATTCGCGTGTTTTCCGGCACCCTCAAGAAGGATTCCACCATCCCGGTGGTGGGCGTGCGCAAGGGCGTGAAACTAAGCACGCTGTTCAGCGTCCAGGCCGACCAGACCGAGGCCACCGACGAAGCCGGACCGGGCGGCATCGTGGCGGTGGCCAAGGTCGAAGAACTGCACACCGGCACTTGTCTGGGCGAGCTAGCCTTGCCACCCATCGTGTTCCCCACGCCGATGGTCGGGCTGGCCGTCACCCCCAAGAGCCGCGGCGACGAGGGCAAGCTCTCCGGCGCGCTGCAAAAGATCTGCGAAGAGGACCCTACCTTCCGCCGCGATCTGGACATGCAGACCAAGGAGATGGTGGTGACCGGCATGAGCGAACTGCACCTGCAGGTCGTCCGCGAGCGGCTCAAACGCCGCGACAAGGTCGAAGTCGAGACCCGCGAGCCCAAAATCCCCTATCGCGAGACGATCCAGGCCAACGCCGAAGGCATGTACCGCCACAAGAAGCAGACCGGCGGCCGCGGGCAGTTCGGCGAGGTTCACATCCGCATGTTCCCCTTGCCGATGAACGTCAACGTGGAAGAATGGGCCACCAAGAGCCGCTTCCCGTCGATGAAAGAGCCGCACTACGACGAGGCGAACAACTTCTTGTGGATCGACTCGGTGGTGGGTGGCACCATCCCCGGCAACTTCATGCCCGCCGTAGAAAAGGGGTTTAAGGAGCGGATCGAGCGGGGCGTGATCGCCGGCTACAAGGTGCAGAACGTGTGCGTCGAGGTCCACTTCGGCAAGCACCATCCGGTCGACAGCTCGGAGCAGGCCTTCAAGACGGCCGCCTCGATGGCCTTCCGCAATGTGTTTCAGCAGGCCAAACCGTCGCTGCTGGAGCCGATCGTGCGGATCGAGGTCACCGTGCCGACGGCCAACGTGGGCGACATCAACAGCGACATGTCGGGCCGCCGCGGCCGGGTGTTGAGCATGGACTCAGCCGGCGGCGATCTGCAAACCGTGATCGCCGAAGTCCCGCTGGCGGAAGTGACCACCTACGCCCGGAGCCTGTCGAGCATCACCGGAGGCCGGGGCAGCTACTCGATCGAGTTCAGCCACTACGAGATCGTGCCCGGCAACGTCATGCAGGAAATCATCGCCAAGGCGCAGATGAAGGAAGAGGAAGAAGAGTAGCGGCGGAGCCGATACTTTTTCATTCGCGGCGCGGGCGGCGGGCAGCGCACCTTGCAGAGATCTATTTCCGGAACTCTCCAGCTACCCCCTCAATTCCTTCGCGTTTTGCTGGATCTTCCGCACGGCGGCAACGATCTCGTGCATGTCGGCCTCGTCGCCCAACAGGGCCGGCTGCGGAATCCAGTAGGTTTCCCAGGCCCCGCGCTCGGTGTTCGGGAACGGCTGCCGCAGGAAGGCGTGATCGGCGGCGGCCGCCTGGGCGCTCAACCGCTTGCGGTACTCGCCGTTCTGGAAAACATCCAGCTTATGGATCGGCGGATAGGCGGCCTGGTTGGGGATCCCTTCGGCCTGCATGGCCTTGATGAACGTCTCGGTGGGCACGCCGGCAAACGCCGAGCGATCGTAGTGGAAGATGTAGGCGTAATGGCCGTTCCGCGTGCACTGCTCGTCCAGCCGCTGCGGGGTGATGCCTTCGATCTGACTCAAGAGCGAATCCAGCAGCCGGGCGTTGCGGTGCCGCCGCTGGGTCTGCTCGTCCAACCGCTGCAACTGCACCCGCAGCACCGCCCCTTGCCATTCGCTCAGCCGGTAGTTCGACCCGTAGATAAAGTGGCTGTAAAACCACTCGTTCGGCATGCGGCCGCAATCGTGGACCGACCGGGCCTGCCGCTCGAAGGCGTCGTCGTTGGTGATGATCATGCCCCCCTCGCCGGCCGTCATCAGCTTGCTCTGCTGGAAGCTGAAGGTTCCGGTGATGCCAAACGTGCCGATCGGCCGGCCGCGCCACTGGCTGGCGTGGGCGTGGGCGCAATCTTCGACCAGTTTCAAGCCGTGCTGGTCGGCAATCTGTTTGAGCCGATCGAGGTCGGCCGGATGCCCGCCCATGTGGACCGCGATAATGGCCTTGGTGCGCGGGGTGACGGCTGCCTCGGCCAGGTCGGCATCCAGGCAGTACGTGCCGGGGTCCACGTCCACCAGCACCGGCAGGGCGCCGGTGAAGAGCACGGCGCTGGCGGTGGCCACGAAGGTGTAGTCGGGCACGATCACCTCGTCGCCCGGCCCGATGCCCAACGCCGCCAGCACCACTTCCAAGGCGTGGGTGCCGTTGGTCACGGCGATGCCGTGCTTGGCCTGGTGGAAGGCGGCGAACTCCTGCTCGAACTTCAGGGTCTGGGTGCCCGGCGTCCGCCACCAGATGCGGCTGTCGAGGACCTCGATCAACGCCTGCCGCTCGCGCTCATCGTGATGCGGCCATGCGGGAAAGGGTTTGGTCTTGGCGGGCGAACCACCCGTAAGTGCGAGCGTGCTCATGTCCGAGGTCCTTCTGGTTGATCGTTTGTCGGGGGAGTGTCCCGATTTTATGTGGCAGGATGCCACAAAAATGGGACTGTCCCCTTTTGCGCAGCCCCGTGCCAACGGCTGCCCTATTTTATCGCATGGCTCGCCCGTCGCAATGCTGGCGGGCCTAGGCTTCAGGGGAGTACCCTTGGACGATTCTCTCGGCTATCATGGGTGGCTGAGGAATCACGACAAGAAAAAAAGAAGCCTTGCTATGCCTCTACGAGCAGTTCCATTCTGGCCGGTGATCTTGTGGCTCCTCGCGAGCACGCCGGCCTCGGCCATGGACATCCTCTGGACCCGCATGACGGGACAAT
>JAJYGU010000249.1 GCA_021784975.1 Planctomycetota bacterium | reverse complement strand
CGCCAGCAGCACGCCCCGGACGATCCGGCGGCGATCGAGCAAGCCCTGCGGGAATGTCTGGCCGATTGCCACGCAGTGCTGCTGACGGGCGGGGTCTCGATGGGCGGGCACGACCATGTGCCGCAGGCCATCGCTGCCGTCGGGGCAAGGATCGTCTTCCAAAAGCTCCCGATCCGGCCAGGGCATCCGATGCTGGGCGCCGTTGGTCCCGAGGGTCAGGCCATCCTGGCCTTACCGGGCAATCCGGTGTCGGTGATGGTCACCGCCCGCCGCTTTGGCCTGACGGCGTTACGGCGTCTGGCAGGCCTGACCGAGCCGCGTCAGGCCGCGCCGACCGTGACCTTGGACCATCCCGATGCCCACCAGTTGCGGCTGTGGTGGTTTCGCCCCGTGAGGCTGATTGCAGCGGGCCGGGCAGAGCTCGTGCGAACCATGGGCTCCGGCGACATGATTTCCGCCGCCCGGAGCGATGGCTTCGTCGAGCTTCCTCCCGACGCCCACGGCAGCGGGCCGTGGCCCTTCTGGCGCTGGACTTTCGAGTGACTCCGCCCTGCCGTGCGGTCCGCCGTGCTCACTTCTTCGTCGGGGCCGCCGGGGCCGCCAGGCGTTTGCGGGCTAGCTGAAAGGTCTGCTCGGCGAGCTTCTCCACATACTTCCAGGCCCCGTCGGCCGGCCCGCGGACATCAGCGGTCACCGTCTTGTCCTTGGAGTCGAGTTGGATCGCGTTCAGGAGCTCGCTGAGATCGGAATCATCGACCGCTTGCAAGGCTGCGGTCAAGGTGTTGTCGACGGTCTCCTTAACCTTGGCGGCAGTCTTGGCGTCCTTGGCAGACATTTCCGCGGTAAGGTAGGCCTCGTTGTTGTCTTCGCCGAGGATCAGCCCGAGCACTTCGGTTTGCTTGACGATCGGCGAGTCGATGTGCAGGCAATCCAACTTGGCCAGTCCGGCCAGGCGAACCAGCAGAAGCGCGCCGGCAGGAGCGGGGGCAGCCAAGGCGGACTTGCCGGCGAGGCTCGGCTTCTTGCCGTCGAGCACATCCAGCGCATTTTCCACTGCGCCCGCCGAGGTGCCGAAAACAAGGATGTTCGGTTCGACGTGGGCAGCAGCCACGCTGCGCTGATGGGGCGTGCCCTGGGCGTGGGTCCAGGTGCAAATCTCGTGGGAGCCGTGGCTGATGGCGGCGTAATCCGGCAGCTTTTGGACCTTCTCGTGGAGGATCTTAAGGACGGGTTCGCTCAACTTGGCCTGGAGGATGGCCACCCCTTCCGGCTGCAACTGCGTGCCGTAAAGGGTGATCCCTTTGAGATTCTTGGCCGGATTGATGGCCTCGCACAGCCCGTGCAACTCAGGGACTTTTTCGATAATCGCTTTAGCCTTGTCTCCCTGCTCCTTGTAGCCTTGGTCGATCATGGCCGACGACCGCATGGCGTCGGCATCCACGTGGGCCAGCCACTTGGCGTCCGCCGCGACCTGCTTGGGATTCAAGGGTTCCGCGCGGACCAGCCCGGCCACGGTCAAGAGCGCTACGCACACAAAGCTTGCCGACACTCGCATGTTGCACCTCGCAAAGGGAAAAGGATCTGGCGGCCGGGGGCCACCCGGCGCCCAACCGATTGAACAGCACACCAATTCGTTATACACCGGGAACGGCCCGGCGGTTACCTGCCCTTTAGCAACTCTTCAATCGCCTGGGCGATGGCCGCCCGGCGGGCGTAGATCGGCCGCGGATCGGTGGTGAACCGGGTCATGCCGGCCGTAATCTCCTTGGGCACCTGGAGCAGAGCTTGATAAGTCTTCACTTGCTCGGCGGTGAGCGAAGCCCGCTTCCGGCCGATCAGGTCGCCGAGCAGCCACAGGAACTCGTAGTCTTCAATCCCCTCCCGGAGCATCTCCAGGCGGATGCACGAAACGGGGGGATCGAGGATCGGGCCGCGGGCAGCGTCCGGCTCAGCGGCCGCCAACGGCGGATAGAGCAAGCGACCGTCGCCGTTGCCGTAGTAGGGATAGCCGGGCTCGCCCGAATAGCTCATCGGGTCTTTATACGGATTCTGCGGCACATTGCCGTGGGTCTGCCAATAGGTCGTGGCCCACACCAGCAGCCCGACGATGTCGCGCTGCCAGGTCTGCCAGGCCCATACCCGCATCTCGGTCGCCGGGTGGTCGATAAACAGCGTCAGGAACGGGGCCTTCGGCCCGGTACACAGGTACCACCAGTATCGCTCCCCTCTGGCGCGGTGCTTGCCGGCGGTGGCGGGATTGTATCTGGGGGTATTCGGGCACCAGATGTCGATCGAGCGGTTCAAGGTGAGCAACTCGTCGGGCTGATTGAGCGTGATCAAGGTCTGAAGATCGGGGGCGTACTTCTTGATCCGGTCCATGCCGGCCTGCACGAACGGATAGTCCCGCGGTTTCGGCTCGTCGGTCCAATAGACATAAGGCACCTTCAGCCAGCCCTGTTGGCGAAAGTGGCTTTCCAGTTGCTTCACCTGGCTGGAAAAGACGGCCTCGAACTCCGGGCTGCCGGCGCGGAAGACGTGGCCCTGCGGATCGCGAAGCTCGCCGCCCACCCCATCAACATCCAGCCGGAGATTGGTAAAGTGAAACTTCTCGATGGCCCGCCGCATCGCCCGGTCAAAGGCCGAAAAATCAAACTCGGTCCGCGGCGGGTTCGCGTGGAACAAGAACTTCCGGCGGATCGGGTCCATCGGGGTCGGGTCGTACGGGCTGATGCGGTGGTCGGCGAAGGCCTGAAAATACAGGTCCCACGCCCGCCGCTTGTCCGCCTCGGTCTTCAAATGCAGGTACTCCTGGGGCAGCCCCAGTCCGAAGCCGGTTTCCAAGTGGTTCCGCGCGGGCAGGGCGAAGTTCCAGACGTGCAGCGTGACGGGCACGGCGGCTGACCAGCCGTCGGCCTTCAACCTAAGCGTGCCGGTGTAATCGCCGGCCTTGGCATCCTCCGGCACGTGCACCAGCACCCAGAGCGGCTGGTTCCACCCGGCGGCCAAGTCGAGCGGCTTGTCCAACGGCGGCAGGGCGTCGGGCCACCAGTCGCGGACGCCGGTCCGATCTGTCGGCCGCCCAACGAAGTGGTAGTAGACGCGGAGCACTTGAATGTGGCCGGCCGAAATCGAGGCCCCGTGCGGGCCGCTCAGCCCGTCGATCACGGCCGTCAACTGCCGCAAGCCTTTCTTGGGACGGACCACCACCTGGACCGCTTCGAAGTCGTTGCGGGCGGCGCTCATGGTGGCCGCCGGAGCCGTGTTCCGCGGCGTTGGCCGCTCTCGTGCTACTTTCCAAGTCGCCTCGCACCACCACACTTCCACCTCGCCGGAGATGCCCGCGATCCGTTGGCCAAAATCCGACCGCGGATAGCGGTAGTCTTGGCCGGCCCGGGCAAACGGCGCCAACAGCGCCACAAGGGCCGCCACAGGGACGGCGGAAACCAACACGCGATTACGAGGCAACGCGGACATGCCGCCAGTCTGATCCGGGGACGCCCCATTGTCAACCCGGCAGGCCGCTAGCATTTGGCGACGCACGCGGCTGGCTTTCCAGCCGCTTCAAGTGCGCGTCTGCGTTTGGAAGCCCGTTGAACGGCCCGCTTGGACCGGCTGACCACCGGAAAGCCTCGGTCGATCAGCCGGCAGATAGCCCGCGCTCAACTCGGTCTGGCAATGCAATAGCAGCGGAGTCTGTTCCTCACGCAAAGGGTGAGGAGTACGTCCTTGTCCTGCATATTGGACTGTCGTAATATGATACTCCGCCGTCCCGGTGAAACCAGGCGGTGGCTAACGGCGACGGCACAAGAGCCCCATCGGTTGCACGAATTCTGCCAATGCTCCACGAAGTCACCGTGGTGATTCCCGCCTTCAATGAACAGACTTCACTGCCGCTGGTCTTGCGCGACCTGCCGAGGGTGGGCCGGGCGATCGTCGTCAACAATGCTTCCACGGATGCAACGGCAGCGGTTGCGTCGGCCCAAGGCGCGATGGTAGTCTACGAACCGGCGCGGGGGTACGGGGCAGCCTGCTTGCGAGGCTTGGCCGCCATCCGTGCTCTTGTCGAGGCCGGCGAGTTGCCTCCGCG
>JAJYGU010000439.1:17881-19142 GCA_021784975.1 Planctomycetota bacterium | reverse complement strand
ATGGGCTTGATCTTCGAGAACGTCGAAGCCGGTCTGGAAATATTCCGCGAAGCCGAACGACAAATGCACCATGACGATCAGATGGATGAAATCCGGGTCGCAATCATCGAATGGCCGGTGCCGGGGCAGGAACATCGGCCGGGCTATAGCGTGCATATCTGCGCCGACCCAGACGCACTCAACGCCCGCGCCACGATGGAGGATTTTGTCGTCGATCCAAGCATCGTCCCTTTCCTCGGGCAATGGAGTCGTAACTACCCCGTGCCTGGCGATCCGCCGATGTTGGCGAAGTTCAAGGAGGAGTTCGACAAACATCGAGAGTTCATGCTTGCCCCTACAATTCGGCGAAACGACGGGAAACTCTACATGGAACCGACGCTGGGGATCGTCAAGAACACAGTTCTCTTTCGTCAGCTATCGGACATCACCACGCCCGATGACATTGACTCGGCCGCGCTGATGCTGCCGCAACTCATTACGCCACCCGCGTAAATTTGGATCGGTGGGGAGACGGAGACTACAACCGGAACGGAGGCCGGCATTCGGACCATAGAGAGCCCTCTTTCTTCTCTGCCGACCAGGCTTCGCACTCTTGCGACTGGCTCTGCTCCAATTGGGTGGCGCCTCGCTGGAAGAAAACCGGTAAGGTTCGTATACTTCTCTATCTGGCGGCGAGTTCACCGCTCCGCAGATCCTTGGCTGCCTTCAACCAATTTCAAGTGGGAGAATGAACCATGACCACCAAAGACCTCCTTCGCCAACTCGTCGAGTTCGGCCATCAAGTGACGCAGATGTATGTGGCCGATCTCAACGACGCCGATCTGTTGCTGCGCATCGTGCCGGGGGCGAACCACATTGCCTGGCAGCTCGGGCACCAGGTTGCCAGCACCAGCCACCTCCTCAAGGCCCTCGGCCACCCTGGCATGGCACTGCCCGACGGCTTTGAGGCGGCGTACACCGCCGAGACCTCGAAATCGGACAAGCCGAGCGATTTCGCTCCCAAGGCGAAGTACCTGGCCTTGATGGAGCAAGCCAAGGCGGCGTCGCTGGCGGCCATCGATGCCACGCCCGACAGCGCGCTCGACAATCCGGCCCCGGAGCCGTTGCGGGAGTACATGCCGACGGTGGGATTCGTGCTGAGCGTCCTGGGCACCCACTGGCTGATGCACGCCGGCCAGTTCATCCCCATCCGCCGGAAACTGGGCAAGCAGGCGATGTTCTAGTGCGGGTTATTTGCCGCGGAGGACGCGGAGGGACAATG
>JAJYGU010000439.1:0-17871 GCA_021784975.1 Planctomycetota bacterium | reverse complement strand
CAGGTGCTCGGCCGGGATGGCGCGGAGGGTCTCCTCGGCGCTGGTGGTGCCGTCGGCCACTTTCAGCAGGGCCGCCCGGCGCATATCGAGCATCCCCTGTTCGGCCGCCTTGTCGCCGATCTGCCGGGCAGGTTTGCGCTGAGCGATGGCCTGGCGGAGTTCGCGGGTGACGCAGAGGACCTCGAACACGCCGGTACGCCCCACATAGCCCTCCTGGAAACAGTTGTCGCAGCCGGGCGCCGAATAGATGTGCTGCCCTTGGCCGGGTTGCAGCCAGGTGCGAACGTCGTCGAAGGTGTGGGGGGCCTGGCTGATGTCCCATTCGACCCGGCATTTCGGACACAGGGTGCGGACCAGGCGCTGGGTGACGATGCCCAAGAGTCCGGTGGACAGAAAGTGGGCATGGACGCCGAGGGCCAACATGCTATCGACGCCCGCGGCGGCGATGGGGGCGTGCAAGGTGGCCAGCACGAGGTGCCCGCTGTTGGCCGCCCGAACCGCCGTTTCGGCCGTCACCGGATCGCGGATTTCGCCGATCATGATTACGTCGGGGGCCTGCCGCAACACGCTCCGCAGCATCTCGGGAAAGTCGAGGTCGATTTGCGGGCGGATAGCCGACTGACGGATGCCGGCCAGGGCGTACTCGATCGGGTCTTCGATGGTGTTGATCTTCCGGGTGCCGTTGTTCAGGTAGTTGAGGCACGAGTAAAGCGTGGCCGTCTTGCCGACGCCGGTCGGGCCGGTCACCAGGATCAGCCCGCTGGGGCTGCCCAGCATGCCTTTCAAGTCGACCAGGCTCTTGCGATGCAAGCCGAGGTTCTCCAGTTCCAGCAATTCGGCGTTTCGCTTGAGCAACCGGGCGCATAGATCCTCGCCATACATGGTGGGGATGGTGTTGACGCGGAGGTCCATGCGCTGGCCGTGGTCGAAGTCGCAGACCCACCGCCCGTCGAGCGGCCGCTGCCGCTGGGCCAGGTCCATGCCGCTCATCGCCTTGGCGTGATTGATCATCCGGCGCCCCTGCTCGTGCGTCATCCGCGTTACCGGCCGCACCAGCCCGAGGTGGCGAACGTTGACGGCCACGTCGTTTTCTTCAAAGCAGATGAACAGGTCGCTGGCGGGCAGGTTAGCGGCGTAGCGGATCAATTGGGCGACGGTCTCCTCGACCGAGGTTTGGGTGAAGTCCACCTCCTCGAAGGGGAGCGGCTGGAGTGCCATATTCATGCCGATTCTCCTTGCACCATCTGCAGGGCTACCATTTCATCAGGGGCGATGCGGAACACCAGCTCGGCCCGCATAATTCCCAAAACTTGCATCACCAGCGGGGGCACGGAGTGCAGCACCATTGAGCCGCCCTTTTCGCGGAAGGCGCTGTTGTGATTCAGCAGCCAACTGTAGCCGCTGGAGTCCAGCAGGTCGGCGTCCATCAAGTTCAGTAAAATTTTGTGGCTATGCCCATGACTCCCCAGGAGGTTATCCAACGGGTCCGGTTGGGTATTGGCCCGGTCGCGGCTGATGCTCCCGCGGACCCCCAGGCAAAGCACGTCGCCTTGGGTCGACATCCGGATGATTTCCAATTCTCGCCGTTTCGCTGCCATGTTAGGGCTCCGATTTCATCTTGCGTCCAAAGACCACGATGGAAATGTCGTCGCTTTGCTCGTGATCGCCCACGTAACGCCGCACGTCATCGAGCAAGGCGCGGCCGATGGCCGCCGGGTGCTGGTCCTGCATTCCCAACAACTGCTGGCTGATTCGTTCGGAAGTGTACATGCGGCCCTGGGCGTCCTCCGCCTCGCTGATGCCGTCGCTATACAAGACCGCGCTCTCGCCGGGGGCGAGCTGGATGCCCACGGTTTCGTACTCAGAATCCTCGACAATTCCCAGGGGCAGGCCGTTCATGGTGGTGCTCAGCGGCGCGCGGGTGCTGCCGTCGGCTTGGCAGATCACCGGCGACATGTGGCCGGCCGAGGCCATCACCACTTCGTGGGCTGTCGGGCGGACCACGCACAGGACGCAGGTCACGAACTGGTTCTGCCGGGCGGAGTGATAGATTTCGCGATTGACCCAGCGCATCACCGCCGGCACGTCGTCGGGCTGGCTGCGGAGGGCCATTTTGCAGACGGTGGCCGCCTTGGCCATCATCAGGGCGGCCGCCGGACCTTTGCCGGCCACGTCTCCCAGCAAGGCGGCGTAACTCCCGTTGGGTAATGGGAAGAAGTCGTAGAAATCTCCGCCCACCTGGCGAGCCGGCTGGCAATGGCCCCAATACAGGTATTCCTCGGCCTCGGCCACCGTCTGCGGCAGGAAGCCTTGCTGCACCTCTTCCGCCAGCTTCAGGTCCCACACCAGGTGCGCCAAATGGGCATGTTCGATGGCCATGGCCACTTGAGCGCCCACGCAGGTCAATACGTGTAGGTCATCGTGGTCGAAGGCCTTCCGCATGTGCGAGGCATCGACTTGCAACACCCCCAACGGCTGCCTGTCGCGGGAGAACAAGGGCACGCACATGGCCGACCGCATCCCCGAGAATTGGATGCTCTGGCTGATCAGGTCCTGCCCGGCGTCCATCATCAGGGTCGCTTCCTGCCGTTCGATGGCCCGCTGGACGATGGTGCGACTGTAACTGAGGCTATCCGAGCCGGCGGCGCGATGCCGATGGGCCTTGGGGATCAGCCGGCCGTTTTCCAGCAGGAGCACGAGCCCCCGGTCGGCTTGGGGGAATACGCCCAACAGGGCCGCTAGCATGGCGTCCAGCAAGATTGCTAAATCGAGGGTGCCGCCCAGGGCCTGGAGGACTTGCAGCATCGCCTGGAGTTGCCGCTCGGCGCCGCCTTCGGTAATGCAGGCGATGCTGTCTTGGGCATCGAGGCTTCCGACGACGGTCATCGTCCGGCTTTCGTCTTCGTCGACTTCGGCGGTCGCCGGCTGGGAACCGCGAAATACCAAGGTGATTCCCGGGATGGCGATCCGGTCGCCGTCTTTCAACTGGGCCTTGCCGACGAGCAATTCGCCGTTGAGATAGGTGCCGTTCCTGCCTCCCAAGTCTTCCACGAAGTGCTGGTCGTTCTCGCGGACCACCTGGGCATGGACGCGGCTGATGCTCTGGTCCCGAAAGCGGATGCCGCAGTTCTCGCCCCGACCGATTACGGTCTGGGGAGTAGTCAATTCGAATTCTTCGCCGGCCTGGTCGCCGCGAAAGACCTGCAGCTTGCTCGTCACGATTCCCCTCCTGCCGATTGGCCCGTTAGGGCAGCAGTGGAATCCCCACCGTTTTCAGGCAACCGCGATTATAACCTTGTTCGGACGGTGATTGCCAGGGGGCTGGGCAATGGTTTCGGGCGGGGGCAACAGCGGCGACTCTTGCCAGGGCGAGTGAAGACGGAGATAACATAGGGAGGAAGGCGGAAGGCCGAAAGCGGAAGGTCGTTTAACCGCGCCCCAACGGGAAGCGAGAACCAGAGAGCAGAAGTAAGACTCGTTTCGTGATTTGCCGCCGACAGTCCACCGCAAGCCAATTCTTGCACGAAGCGGCTGACATTGGCTATATCCCCTCACCAGCAGGGATCGTCTCGGGAGGCACAACAGATGATTCGCCAAATCGTGTTATGCGGAGCAATGTTTTGGCTGGTGGCATTCCCGGCGGCTGGGCCGTGCGAGAGCCTCGCTCACCAGGCTCCAGCCGATGGTGCGCAGGCGGCTTCGCTAGCTCAGCCATCGGCCGGAGGCAAATTGGGCCGCCTGGCCCTGGTCGAGGACCAGAACGGAAGACTTGCCGCTCGCCTGGAACGATTGTTGGCACGGGCGGGCTACGCCGTGACGCCAGTGAAATGGGACCAGTTGCAGACCGACCGCCTATCGACTGCTAACCTCGACCTGGTGATCTTGGCCGATGCCCGGCGGCTCCCGGCTGCGGGGGTACCCATGATCGAAGCCTATCTTCGAGCGGGGGGCAAACTGCTTGCGATCGGGGGGCCGGCCTTTGGCGAGCTGCTGCGGAAGACGCCCCGGGGGTACGTCAACCAAGAACATTACATGGCCGCCCTGTACGATTCGCTTGACAGACATCCGCTCAAACTCTCGGCGGGGGCCTGGGTCCGGGGCACCAACGCTCCCGAGCGCCCAGGTAGGATGGGGCGCGACGGTCGGGCGTGGAAAGCCAGCCTGGACCTGGACGGCTGGGACCAATTTGGTCAGCCGATCACCGGGCAGTTCGCCGAGGGACGCACGCTGCTATGCTTTCAGGCCCGGGGCGACGCGCGGACGCCGCAACTGTTTGTGGAGTGCACCGAAAAGGATGAGTCGCGGTGGATGGCCACGATTGAACTCTCGACCCAATGGCAGTCGGTGGTGCTCCGGCCCGCCGACTTCCGTTACTGGCCCGACTCGCCCGTCCATCGCGGCCAGCGGGGCGATCACTTCAACCCCGCCAATGTGGCTCGAATCCAGATCGGGGTGGACCGGGGAAATACCTCATGTTGCCCGTTGGGTCCGCACGTCTTGTGGTTCCGCGATCTGGCCACCGCTTCAGATCCGAACCCGAACCAGGCGCAAGTGGGTCTGCCCAGGATCGAAGGTCTCTCGCCGTCGTATGCCCTGTACGGCGTGCCTGGGCCGCTAAGCCTTCGGCCGGCCGAGGGGCACCCAGAGGGTACCCGCTCCACGTTTTCGAGCGAAGTCTTGTCGGAAAACTGCCTCCTTTCGCGGAAAAATGGGTCAGTCCCCGTGGTATTTTCCCCAGTTCCGCGGGAAACGGGCATCGGCTTCGACCGCCATCGCGCCTGCCGCTGGATCCGTGTCCTGGACGGCTACGATGCGGCCGGCCGTAACCGAGGGGCCGTCGTTTGGTTGATGGTCGGCGAAGGTTTGCTGCCCGGCGCTGTTTGGGGGGACTTCGGTGTGAGTGATCCCGAGGCCATGGTGCAAGGAAGCGCATCGCCGGTGCTCCAAGCGGCCCTGTTGGACACGGTTAAAGCTACGACTGGTGGCTGTTTCCTGTTAGAGGCCGGCAGCCGGTACTTTTCCTATAAGCCCGGGGAAACGATCGAGCTAGGAGCATTAGTGGGCAACGCCAGTCACCACAATCGGCAGTTGACAGCTCGATTCCAAGTAAGAACATCTGCCGGCAAGATCGTGTTGGAAACCACCAACTCGTTGAACGTACCAGCCGGCCAGCGGCAGGAAGCCCGCTGCCAATGGACGCCGCCCGGCGACAACTCTGGCCAGTTCCCGTATACGATCAGCGTGCAATTGCGCGACGGCCCGCGCGTGATTGATCGCATGGAGCATCGCATCGACCTGCTGACGCCGCGAAAGGCCGAGCCGGAAGCGTTTGTTCGAGTCGAGGGCTCCCAATTCAAGTTAGGCGCAAAACCTTGGTGCCTGTTGGGCGTGAACTACTGGCCCAACAGCCAAGGCGGCCGGGCGACGGTCCCCTACCTGCAACGCAAATTTTATGACCCGGAGTTGATCGAGCGGGACCTTGCCCGGATGCAGTCGATGGGGATCAACCTCTTGAGCGGCATCCAACTGCCCGTTGACGTTGGTCCGGCTACACCTGGCGCTTATCGTGACCTGCAAGGTTTTGTCGAACGGTGCGATCGGCACGGCATGAAGCTCTTCGTCTTCCTGCCCTGGTGCAACCCGATGTTGCCGACCAAGCTGGCCGACGTTAAGCGGCGGATCGAGGCCGCGGGGCTGCGGAATAATCCGGCGGTGCTGGCTTGGGACGTGGCCTGGGAGCCGATCTACTACTCCGGACCGGCCGGCGGCCAGATGGATTTCTTGCTGGGCGACTGGAACGCCTGGCTTGCCGATCGCTACGGTTCCCTCGATAGTGCGGAGGCCGACTGGGGCTACAAGCTGCCGCGGACGGCCGCGAAGCCCCACTGGGCGACCCTGCCTAAGCAGCAGTGGTGCGCCCGGCATGGCCCCTGGGACCGGGCGGTGGCCGCTTTCCGGCGGTTTTTCAGCGATCGCGTCGGCCAGGCCTACGGCGAACTGACGCGGGAGCTCCGCCGCTACGATCCCCACCATCTCATCACCTTCCGCTTCGGGGCCTGCGGCATCCCCGAGGGCTTTCGATTCGCGCACGCCCATTCGGCCAGTGTGGCCAAGCATGTCGATTTCTTATGCCCGGAGGGCTACATCTTGCAGCACCTTGGCGCGGCCAGGGTCGCGCCGGCCGACGACCTCCGCAAGGGCGGCCTCATCACGCTCTACTATCGCTTCCTTTCGCGCGAGAAGCCGGTCGTCTGGATGGAGTTCGGCTACACGGTCAACGACATGCACCTGCACTGGAAGACCACGGACGTGCAGATTCCGGCGTCCCAACTGGCCGACCAGCGGACGGAGTATGACAATTTCTACCGGATGTTTCTCGAATCCGGCGCCCGCGGGGCCGCCCCCTGGTGGCTCCCCGGTGGCTATCGGCTGGACGAGCGGAGCGATTTTGGCTTATTGGAGCCCGACGGCACGCCGCGGCCGGCCTGCGAGGTGCTGGCGTGGGCATTGCCCAAGTTCGCTCAGGTCCCTCGAACATCATGCATTGCGGCGCCCGGTGCGCAGAAGGGGACAGTCCCATTTTTGCGGCATCCTGCCACAAAAATCGGGACAGTCCCCGGCAGCCAGCCTAGCATCACCCTCGATCTCGATTCCCATTATCCCGACGGCTGGCGTCTGTATAGCGACGAGTACCTGAAAGCCGTAAAGGCGGGCCACATTCCTTTCCTGCGCACCGACGGCACGGGCACGACTTCGGCCAACTGCCCCTTGGTGGCGGTGGGCGATACACCGTTGAACGGTCACAACCCGCCCAAGCACCTCAATGCCGAGTTCAATTCGGTCGATATGAGCGTGGGCAACTCACCCTGGCGAGAAACTCACCGCGGCGAGGAAGTAACGGTCGCCAAGGGCCAAGCGGTCCGCTGCCGGGCTTCGGTCGGCAACATTGCCGAAGCCTGTTGGCAGGCCGCCGGCAAACCCGGCGCCCCAGGCGTCGTCTATCTGGCATGCCGGCTCGAACCGTCGGGCAAGTCGCTGCGGTTGCCCTTGGCCGCCGTCACGTCCTACCTTCACGACGCCGAGATCCACGAATTCACGCTTCCAGAGACCACAACCTCCCAGACAGTGGCGTTACAGATGTGCGTGGTTCGCATCAAGCCGGACGGAACCAAGCTAACCATTCCGTTTGGCGAACGGCGGCGCGTAGTGCTGAAACCCTAGGCTCGGAACCAGCGGACATTTGGAGCAGCAGTGCGGTGATCCATCACCGCTTTTTCTCTAGCGCCGGGAGACTTGCGGAAGCATTTTGAGGTGAATCCCAGGTGGAAAATCATCGCCTCGACCGCTTCCGCTTCAGAGCGGCTTCAATCCGTTCGATCGTTCGGACATTTTTCGAGTCGTTCCAGCAACCCGTAGATTCTCGCTCGAATCGCCTGGGGGCAGTCCAGTGAGCTGTCCCCGGGCGGCAGCCGTTAGTCGGACCATCAACAAATTATGACTGCGTATGGCAAAAAAGTCAAGCCGATCGCCACTACTTCAAGTGTCTGGGGAAATAGACCCATACGTCCGGGTGCATCGTGTACAGGCGATATTCCCGGCCGTCGTTTACCAGGATGCCGCTGGAGCGGCCGTTGGCCAGGATCGGGTTCTTGGGATACTTTTTCCAGTGAATCAGGTCGGGCGACATGGCCACGCAAGTCGTCCAGAGACCGTTACGCCCGTCGACTCGGCCCATCGCATGGTAGTAGCCGTAGTACTTGCCCTGGTACTCGATGACCTGATTGAGCGCCATCTTATGGTTGTCGTAGGGCTGTGGGCCCAGAGCGATCACCGGCTGGTCGCTTACGTCATGCCAAACCTTGCGATCGGTGGAAGTCGCCAGCCAAATGCCGCCATCGCCACGTTCATAGAACAGGTACCAGGTGGGGCCTTTGATAAAGACCGCGGGGGTGCCGTAGGGTTTGGGGATGGGGCGGCCGTTGGTGTCGCGAACGTCTAGATCGCCTCGTTCCTGCCAGTGGATGCCGTCCTTGGAGGTCAGCAGGTGCGGCACGTTGTCGCGGTCGCGCCAGCGAATCCCTTTCTCGGGCGCGAGCACCTGGGGAACGGGGTCGTGGGTGCCCTCGGCAAACATATAATACGTGCCACCCTGCTTGACGACCTGCATGTCCTCCGTCCAGCAACCCTTGTCGTAGATGGGACTGGCGGAGTAGCGGCTCCAGTGGAGACCATCAAGCGAAACGGCGTAACCGACCAGCACGTTTCCGCAGCGGTTTGGGTTGTAGCCGCTGTACCACATGCGGTAGCGGCCGTCTTCCCGCATGATCCAGCCACGTTCGCGGATGGTGTTGTCCCAAGTATCCCTGTTGGTGCCGCCGAAGATGGGATTGCCGGCATAGGGCGCAAACTCGACCAGCTCCTTGGGAAAATCTTCCGGCGGCTGTGCCGCCAGCGCGGCCGCGGTGAACATGCTCGCCGCGAGCCACAGCCCGAGCAGGATTCGTTTCGATTGCAACGGTAAGTCGTAGGTCGTTTGCATGACGGGTTAGTCGAGTATACCTTAAGCAGACAGGTCGATAACACCTCCGCCGGAGCGTGCCGACTCGAGGCAGGCGTCCAGCACCTGCTGGGTCTTGAGCGCGATCTCGCCCCACCACCCGTCGGGCCGGCCGGAGAGGGCCAGTTCGGCGAAGCGGCGGAACATGTTGGTCTCCTGGGCATTTTCGGAGCCATTGCCGTATTCACGGACCGCCAGACGCCGCGTGTGGTCTTCCATATTGAAATCGCAGCCTGCAACCGTGTAAACGGGATTCGACACCTCGAAGGCAGCCTCGGCGCCGTAGCGGGGAAGGACGAAGTCCGGCACGTACGCAAAGCCCTTGGTCCCGCCCAACATGGCCCACTGCTGGATCTCGGTCAGGAACGAACAGTAGAAATTGGCGGAGACACCGTCGGCGAAGAACAACTCGGCCGAAAAATCGACGGGGACCGGACCGGGGCTGTCCGGGCGGCGCTGTTCGGCCAGCGTATGCCCCGCCACCCGCGTCGGCAGCTTCCAATCCATGACCCACAAGGTAAAACGGATATTGTACCAGCCCAAATCACCTAGACAACCCAGCGGCTCAAGCTGGTTGTGGGCGCGGATATTGGTGGCAAAAAATTCCTCGTCGGCCCCGAAGGTAAAGTGCGAGGCGATCCGCTTCAGCGTGCCAACGCTCTGGCCGTCGGCCAGAACCTCGCGGATTTTCTCCAGCCGCCGGCTGTGCATGAACATCACGCCGTCCATGAACTGCACGCCGCTGCGGCGGCAGGCCGCCAGGATCTCGCGCACGTCCTGCGACGTGGCCCCGACCGGCTTCTCCAACAGCACGTGCTTGCCCGCCTCCGCCGCCCGGATCGCCCATGACTTGCGAACCACGGTCGGTAATGGCAGGTAAACAGCGTCCACCGTATCGCTGGCCAACAACTCTTCGTAGCAGCCGAAGGCCCGCGGCGGCGGATCGAAGGGCGCGTACCGCTGGCAAAGGGCGATGTACGATTGGCACCGCTTCAGGTCGCGGCTGGCGACGGCCGTCAGCGTGCAGTTTTCGGCGTTGAAAATCCCTTTCCAATTCTTGCGGGCAATGCCCGCCGTCCCAAGTATACCCCACCGGCAGATCTTTTGGTCCATGTCGGTCCACTCCTCTTTGAAGTGCTTTTCGGTAATCGTTCACGGCCTGGTAGACGCGGCGTCCCGCCGCGTTGTCTGGCAACGTTTTGGGGGCTGTGGGGCGGGAGAAAGCGGCGAGACGCCGCTTCTACGATCACCGGGCCGTGGCGGTTACGCTTTTCGGACCACCAATACTCGCTGTCGGCGGCGGCGTCAAGAGGCGCGGCCGGATGAGCAACCGTACTCCTCACGCTCCGAGAGACGCGGCACTCGTTCGGTACACTATGAAATCACGGCGGGTCTCTCGAAAGGGTCGTTCACGACCAGTTCCGCGCCAGCGGTATTAAGCCGGACGTTTACGTCGGGTCCGCCGGTGATCGCGTGCTTGGTTTCACTGTCAACCCGTTTACCGGGTTCCCCTGGTCTTGTCCCCAAGGAGCCACGTGAACGTCTTGTTGTTCTACACAAATATGGACTCGGCTTCGGCCTCTGGGCCGAACACCTGCCAACCCAGGGTGATGTCGTGCAAGCGTTGAAGTCAGAACCACAGAAGATGACACCAAGTCCGAGGCAAATAGTTAAATGGGGGTGGTGAAGGCAACCGGATCGCGAAGTTCATCGGCGCCAACGGCGATGACGTCCTGGGTGCCGAGGATTTCGCGAGATATGTATTACTTTATTTATCGTCGGCTTGCATTGCTGGACGTTCTCTGCTAAATTACCATCTTATGTATGATAATTATCGCAGAAAGGTAGAAAGTCCGCGCCGTGAACCTGGTTACCACCGTCGCTGAGCAAATCCACGCCGAGATCCTTTCTTCCGGCTTGAAGCAGGGGGACCTGTTCATGACCGGCCAGCAGATCGCCCGGCGCTACGAGGTGTCGCGGACGGTGGCCCGCGAGGCGATCAACCAATTGTGCGCCTTGGGCCTCCTCGAGAGCCGCAAACGCAAGGGCGTGCTGGTGGCCCAGCCCGATCCGGTGAAGCTGTCGGCCAGTTGGGTGCCGATGTTCGGACGAGTGGCCGGCGTCGAGGGCTTTCGGCTCTTGGCCCAGTGGCGCTATGTCTTGGAGTTGGGAGCGGTCGACCTGGCCATCGACCACGGTAGCCACGAGCAAATGGCACGGCTGACCGAGTTGGCCGATCAGTTCGCGGCGGTCGCGGCCGAGCATGGCCACAGCCCGGCGGCGGATCGAATTGACCTCGCATTTCACGCCGCTATCTTGGAAATGAGCGGCAATCCGCTGGTGGCCGGCATGCATCGCGTGCTGGCCGATTATTTCTTGGCTTCGGCCGAATATGACCCCAACGCGGACGCCGCCAAGGCGATCCGCGAGCACCACATTATCGCCGAGGCCTTTCAAGGCGGCGACCGCGAGACGGCCCGCAGCGTGCTGCGGTCCCATCTGCAGAGCATCATCCAGGCGCGGCCCGATTGAGGAGATATCACAATGCGTCCCTGGCTGGCAACTCTCTTTCTCGGAGTTTTAGCGTCCGGCGCCGCAACCGCCGCCGAAAAACCGTATTACCACGAGCGGCTCATCTTCCCCCTGCAAGCCAAGCACGTACATTCCAGCTCGGTGGTCGAGTGCCCAAACGGGGACCTGATGTGCGCTTGGTTTTCGGGTTCGGGGGAGCGGGTGACGCCGGACGTGGAGATCCGCGGGGCGCGGCTGAAGCGGGGCGATGCCGCTTGGAGCGACGTCTTTCCGATGGCCGACACGCCCAATCTGCCGGACCACAATCCGGTGCTGTTCATTACTCCGCAGCAAGAGCTTTGGCTTTTCTGGATCGTGGTGCCGGCGGACCGCTGGGAGGATTCGCTGTTGCGGGTCCGCATGGCGCGCGACTACATGAGTGACGGGCCGCCAAAATGGTATTGGCAGGACCTGTTGCTGTTGAAGCCCGGCGACCGCTTCGCCAAGGAAATGGCGAAGGGCTTCGACCAACTGCGGCGGACGCTGCCGGCCCACGACCCGCGGCAGCGGATGATCGCCGCCTATGCAGCCCGCCTGCGGCGACAGTCCCGGGACAAGAGCAGGCGTCAGCGGGGCTGGATGACCCGTTGCCATCTGGTGGTGTTGCCCAGCGGGCGGATTCTCCTGCCGCTGTATTCCGACGGTTTTCTGGCCTGCCTGATGGCGATTTCCGACGACCAGGGGAAGTCGTGGCGGGCGAGCGCGCCGATCATCGGCGCCGGCTTGAATCAGCCCAGCGTGGTGCGGCGCCGCGACGGCACGCTGCTGGCCTACATGCGCGAGGAAGAAGATTTGAAGCACCGCGTCCTCTTGAGTGAGTCGCACGACGATGGTGAAACCTGGTCGCTCGCCGTGTCGACCGACCTGCCCAATCCGAACTCCAGCTTGGAGGCCTTGGTGCTTCGCGACGGCCGCTGGGTGCTGGTGTACAACGATTCGGAGGTGGATCGTCATACCTTGCTCTTGGCGCTTTCCGACGATGAAGGACACACCTGGCTCTGGCGACGACACCTGGAGAACACGCCCGGCGGCCGCTTCCATTACCCCTCGATCATCCAAACCCGCGACGGGCGAATCAACCTGACCTACACCTATCAGCCCGGCCCGCGCACCGGCAAGAGCATCAAACACGTGACTCTCGATCCGGATTGGATTAAGCTCGGGGACAAACCAGGAGAGAAGCCATGAAGCTTCAGGTCGTCGGCATCATTCCCGCCCGCTACGCCTCCACTCGGTTACCGGGCAAGGCGCTGCGGCTGATCCGCGGCAAACCCATGATTCAGCGGGTTTATGAGCGCTGCCGCGATGCGGAGGCGATCGATGCACTCTATGTCGCCACCGACGATGCACGGATCGCCGAGGCGGTGAGCAACTTCGGCGGCCGGGTGATCATGACCTCGCCGCGCCACCCCAGCGGCACCGATCGGCTGGCCGAGGCCGTGCAAGACCTCGCCGCCGATATCGTGGTCAACATCCAGGGCGACCAGCCGTTCATCGACGCGGGCATGATCGCGGAGGCTGTCCGTCCCTTGCTGGACGATCCGGCCTTGGAAATGTCGACCCTCATGCATCCGATCCACCGCGAGGACGATCTCTGCGACCCGAGCGTGGTGAAAGTGGTGACCGATCTGGCCGGCAACGCCCTCTACTTCTCGCGTTCGCTGATCCCGTATCCGCGGCAACGGCTGGAGCACGCGGTTTTCGAGCACGTGGGATTGTACGTCTATCGACGGACGTTCTTGTTGCAGCTCGCGCAACTGCCGCCGACGCCGCTGGAGCAAATCGAATCGCTGGAGCAATTGCGGGTCCTGGAGCACGGCCACCGGCTGCGGGTGATCGAAACCAAGTGTCATGACAACGCCTTCAGCGGTTTCAGCGTGGATACCGAAGCCGACCTCGCCCGCGCCGAAGCCATGCTGGCCGAGCGCGGCCTGGATTGAGGGTTGGGCGATTTTCGCAAGGCCTCTCTTACGGTTGCATTTCGGTTGCGTCGTCGGCATCTCGCGCAGGTGCCGGCGAGTCCTCGACTTGTGGCGCCGGTTGTTCGCCCAAGTGATTTGGCGACTTCCCGGCGCCTGTTGCACAATTCCTATCGGTTGAGGGGGTATTCCTATCGGTTGAGGGCGTGGATCAAATTGGTCCCCTCTCCCTGCGGGAGAGGGTTAGGGTGAGGGCGAGCAAGTCATAATCGGATCCCCTCACCCCCGCCCCTCTCCCAACCAGCCTTCGGTCAGTGCCCGGCGAGGGGAGACTTTCAAGCACCGCCGTCAGTGAGCGGCGGCGGCAGGCTATCGGCCTCGATCGGTTCGTCCCATTCCGCCGGGCTAGCGCCGAGAAGGTTTGCCAGTCGGCGGAGGATCTCGTGGTACCTTTCATCGGACAGGCCCTCGAGCAGGACGTCAGCCAAGGCCACGACGGCTTGGCGGATCTGCGCCTCCGTCGCCACATTAGGTTGCCGTTGGGCGAAATCGTCGGGGTTCGTGCGTTCCAGCAGCCAAGCGGCGGCCCGCCAGTAGCGCTCGTTGCGGGCGGCCTTGCGGAGGTTGTGGAGGGCCTCGATTTCGGCGCTGCGTTCGGCGTGCGCCAACTCCGTCGCGAATTGGAAATCGCGGAGTGCGGTTCGCGTGATCGTGCTCGGGGCACAGCCCACATAGCGAGCCGCGATGCGGCGACTGCTTCCGTTGGCCAACAGGGCGATGATTCGCCTTCGCTTGGCCTCGTCGAGGACGGGCGGCCGGCCGGGACCTGGGTTTGCGACGGGATCGGTCACAGAGTCTCCCCAAAGGCACGAAGTTAAGGAATCTTCGAGTTGTCCGTCGAAAATGATGCCACTGGGAGACGGAACCGCTCATTTTCACTGATCTGCGCTAATGCGCCCTATCAGTGTGGATCGGCGGTTATCAGCGTTCCGTCTTTTGCCTTGTGTTGACGAACGAACCGCAGAACCTCTTAGCTTGATGCCTATGGCTTCCAGCCAAGGATGTCCTACCACATCGGCTGGCCCAATTTCAAGTGCGAAAAACGCACGCGCGATAGAATGTGACGGGCTACGAGAAAAGGGGATCGAATCAGTGACCCGGTCCAATTTCTGACCCTAACAACAGATAATTGAACTTATCCCCCTTTCCGCCTCCCGATGCCGCAATCTCCTGACGTGCAGGGGTGTTGCAACTCCCGCCTACCTCACATAGAATAGCGGCATTGCCCTCCGTTCGGAGGGAGCGGGCCGCTGGTTCGTTCGCAGGGCGAACGGTGAGGCGATCTGCTCTTTCTTGGCGGAGACAATTGGGTAGGTGCATCGCCCATGCCGTCTCGGCTCGTAGTCACCTTCGAGGCAGGCTAACCATGACTGATTTGGCGGTCGGCATCGATCTCGGCACAACGTTTTCGGTTATCGCCCACCTCGACTCAATGGGCCGACCGTGGACGATTCCCAACACCGAAGGCGATTTGCTCACGCCAAGCGTCGTCTTCTTCGATGGCTCGACCATAGTAGTGGGGAAGGAAGCTCTGAAAGCCGCGATTGCCGCCCCCGAGGAAATCGCCCAGTTCGTCAAGCGGGACATGGGCTGCCAGGTTTACCAGAAGGCCATCCACGGTCAGCATCTACCTCCCGAAGTCATTCAGTCCTACATCCTCGCCAAGTTGCGGCGTGATGCCACCCGCAAACTTGGCGAATTTCACAAGGTTGTCGTCACTGTCCCGGCCTTCTTCAATGAACCGCGGCGGAAGGCTACTCAAGACGCCGGTGCATTGGCGGGCTTGGAAGTGATTGACATCATCAACGAGCCGACCGCCGCCGCCATCTCTTACGGGATTCAGAAAGGATTCCTATCGCCCAAGGGAGAATCAAGGGACAAAGAGCGGCTTCTGGTCTACGACTTGGGTGGTGGAACATTTGACGCCACGCTAATGGAGATCGACGGCACACATTACAATGCCATCGCGACGGCGGGTGACATTTACCTGGGCGGCATCGATTGGGATCAACGCATTGCCGATTATCTTGCGGAAGCGTTTATGAAGAAAAATCGGGGAATCGATCCCAGAGAGAATCCTGCCGGCCTACAACGTTTGTTACGCGAGGCGGAGGACGCGAAACGAACATTATCGGCTCGGGACCAGGCAACGGTCACTTTCGAGCATGGCGGAGATGTTGTGCGTGTTCCCATTACCCGCCAGCAGTTCGAGGAAATGACCGTTGATCTGCTGGACCGCACCCGATTTACGGTGGTCAATCTCTTGGAGGGAGCAAAATTGCAGTGGAGTGATGTGAGTCGTCTTCTTTTAGTCGGTGGATCGAGCCGAATGCCGATGGTGCAACGGATGGTGGAAAAGTTATCGGGCAGGACTCCCGATTGCTCACTTTCCGCCGATGAAGCCGTCGCCCACGGGGCGGCGGTCTATGCCGGGCTGGTCCTGAGTTCAGCGGCGGGTGCGGCCCCCAAGGTCAGCGTCCGCAATGTGAACTCCCACAATCTCGGTGTGCTGGGCGAAGATCGCAAGACCGGGCGCCGTCGCAACAGGGTCATGATTCCACGCAACACAACCTTGCCTGCCAAGCACACGGCACGATTTGTGACGGCTCACGCAAACCAGCCCAGCGTGGTGGTCAAGGTGGTGGAGGGCGGTGATGCGAGTGGAAACGATGCAACGAAGATCGGCAAGTGCATCGTGCGGGACTTGCCAGCAGGGCTGCCCGCTGGATCTCGCGTCGAAGTCACTTTTCGATACGGACAGGACGGTAGACTAACCGTTAAAGCAAGACTGCCCGGTTCAGGAAAGGAAGCCGTATCCGCAATCGAACGTTCTTCGGGCATGACTGCCGAAACACTCCGAAGCTGGAACCAGAGACTTCAGAAGGCACAAGGTCCGCTCAGCCTATCCTGACTTCGCGACAGCAACCTATTATGGCAATCACGATTGAGCTGATGAACGGCAAGAGGATCACGGTTCAAGGGGACGCTGCAACCATCGGGCGGGGGCCTGGGGCCGACATCCTTGTGAGGTCTGCGGAGATTCAACCGGTCCACGCCAGGATTACAAGGGTGGCGGGGCAGTGGATGGTCGAATCAGTGGGTGACTGGCTATTGCAGGTTGGTGACGGAATTCCTGGGCGAAAGCAATGGGTTCAACCAGACCAGGTAATTCGACTAACGGAATCGGGAGTCAGAGTTGTCTTTGAGCCAGCCCTCTCGTTGCACGCAGACGCTCATGGAAAGGAGGATGGCCCGAGTCTTGCGACCAGCGCGGCTGTTCCACCTGCATTCGTTCCGCAGACAGGCGGCCTTGCTCCCTCTTCCGCGCCTTCGCGGCATACGGCAGCGGGAGATGGCGAGGAGTACGCTGACCAAGGCGTTACGCCAACAGCAAGAGACTCTCTAGCGGCGATAACCTCGGTCGTGCCAACGATGCTCGCGGAGTTATCGGCGAGAAGGAAGTTGTTGATCCTGGCTACCGTTGGCGTCGCATTGGTGCTCGGCGTATTGTACGTATCCAGCAACCGTATCCAACGGTCCGAGAGGACACCGACCGCCAAGAGCAGCCAGGTCGTCCCGTCCGCAGGCAATAACGCGGCCGCCGCCGAATCCCGTAGGTCGTCTACCGACAATAGTTCCGTGGTAACCTCCGTGAACAATGAGGCGGAAATCGCCGAATGCACAGGACTGATTGTCTGCGGCTTTCATGCCGTGATGCCGGACGGCAAGGAAGTCGATGTACCCGAATCAAGCGGCACGGGATTCGCCGTGTCGTCGGACGGCTATGTTTTGACGAATAAGCATGTGGTCGAACATGCGGTGGAACGGAGGAATGCCAGAGCGTTATGGGAAAAGATACGCAAAGAAAAACTTATTGACATATCGCCTACGATATGGATTTTTTTCGGGCAGGACAATGAGTATTCCGCTAAGGTCGTCCACATGAGCGATAATTACGACCTGGCAGTTCTTAAGGTTGACCGTCGTAGTAGCAAATGCTTCCGTCTGTCAAGCAAAGACCCCATTCCCCGAGGCACGCAGGTATATGCACTCGGCTTTCCCAGTGCTTCGCGTGTGCCTATAGATGAAAACGAAGTTGCGGAGCAGGCTAGACGACACAGTTTCGAGGGTCCAATTCACAACCAGTTCAAGAAACGAGATTTTGAATACGATCCAAAGAACGGGACTGTCGGCAGGGTAATTCTAACAAGTGACGGGCAACGTTGCGTCGAGCATAATGCAGCCCTCAATCCTGGCAACTCGGGCGGGCCACTTGTCACGGCAGATGGGACCGTGATCGGGATCAACACCCTGCTAATAAAAGGGGCGGCTGGCGTGTTTTACTCGTTGGCAATGCCACAACTCAAGGCCGAGCTCGCAAAGCACGTCCCTGGTATCCACTGGGAATAGTTCGAGGCTTGGCATCATTTCGCAAACGCCGTAGGTTCCAGACTTTGGAGACTTCCGATGTTGGAAAGAATTGAGGGTACGACGCAGGGTGGCAGGCGGCGGTTAATGGACTGTTCCAGTGAGGATGGACGGAGACTCCATTTGTGGATTCACAGCCCAGATTCGGAAACGAACGGGTGGGAAATCTTCATCGACCCCCATGAGTTGTTTGCATCGCTCGATAGGTTAGGGATCAGGCCAGCGTCCGAGCGATAACTATAGGCTCCTGCCGCCATTCGTTCATTACTACTTCGGCGAGCAGGCCATTGGAACGCACGATGTTCGACGCTTATCATAAATGGCTCGGCATTCCTC
>JAJYGU010000374.1 GCA_021784975.1 Planctomycetota bacterium | reverse complement strand
GAGATAGACGGTAATCTTCGGGTGGTTGGTGCTGCGGCGGATGGTCTCGGCCAGGAATGTCTGTACGTCTTGCCCGTCGAGGGTGCGATGAAGCTGCCGGGCAGTACCACCGAGCTGCGAGTCCTTCTCCACCAAATGCACCGGAAAGCCCTGATCCGCCAAGGCCAGGGCGGCGGTCATGCCGGCCGCCCCACCGCCGATCACCAGGGCGGCATTGTGGACCGGCACCAGTTCCTGCTGAAGCGGCATGAGGCGGGCGGCCCGGCCCACCGCCATTCGCACCAGGTCGATTGCCTTGGCGGTGGCCCGATCGGGCTGGTCGGAATGGACCCACGAGCATTGGTCGCGGATGTTGGCCATGTCCAACAGGAACGGGTTGAGGCCCACGTCGCGCAAGGTGTCGCGAAAAATTGGCTCGTGGGTCCGCGGGGTGCAGGAGGCGATCACCACCCGGTTCAGCCCGTGCTCGATGATCTTCTGCTTGATGCGGCTCTGGCTGTCGTCGGCGCAGGTGTAGACGTTGTGCTCGGCGAAGGCCACCTCCGGCAGCTTTCGTGTCTCTTGCACGACCCGCTCGACATCGACCACCGAGGCGATATTGCTGCCGCAGTGGCAGACGAACACGCCGACTCGGGCCGGCTCGTCGCTGATGTCGCGCTCCGGCGGATAGCTCTTGACCCGCACGCGGCTTCCCCGCGCGGGGGCCAGCATGCTCATCGCCCGCGACGCGGCCGCGCTGGCCTGCATCACCGTGTCGGGGATGTCCTTGGGCTCCTGGAACGCCCCGCCTACGAAGACGCCGGGCCTTGAGGTATCTAACGGGCAAAGCTCGCTGGTCTGGGCAAATCCCCAGCGATTAAGGAGCACGCCCATCCGCTCGGCCTGCTCCTGAAGACTGGCGCTCGGTTCCAGGCCGAGCGAGAGGACCACCAGGTCGAACTCCTCTTCGACCTGTTTCATTTCCTGGCTGGCGTAGACAAGCCGCAAGTTCCGAGTGCCGGGCATCTCGTAGGTTCGCGAAATGAACGAGCGAATGTAGCGGACGCCCCATTGGTTCTTCGCCCGATCCGTATAACGGTCGAAATCCTTGCCGAAGGCCCGCAGGTCGAGGAAGAAGATCGTCACGTCCAGGTCGGGCTCGTGCTGCTTGGCGAGGATGGCCTCCTTGGTGGCGGCCATGCAGCACACCGACGAGCAATAGTCGTTGTCGCAGCCGGTGTCGCGCGAGCCGACGCACTGGATGAAGGCCAGACGCTTGGGCGGCCGGCCGTCGCTAGGCCGCAGCACGTGGCCTTGGGTGGGGCCGGACGCGGACAAGAGCCGCTCGAACTGCACGTTGCTCAGCACGTTGGGGGCGAAGCGGTAGCCGAACTCGCCCCGCCGGGTAGCGTCGAAGGCCTCGAAACCCGGCGTCAACACCACGCTGCCGACTTCAAGTTGAACGATCTCTTCATTCTGCTCGTAGTCGATCGCCTTGGCCTGGCAGACCTCGGCGCACAGCCCGCACTCACCGGTCTTGAAATGCACGCACGAGTCGCGGTCGATCGCCGGCACCCGTGGCGAGGCCTGGGGATGGGCCAGGTCGATGTTCGGCCGCGGTTGGAGGTACTGATCGTGCCTGGTCAAGTGCGGTTGCGGCCGCCGGGCGGTGATCGCCTCCAATCCGGCGCGGGCGCCCGTGGGGCAAACGAACTCGCAGGCCCCGCACACTTGGCACTGGTCGGTCTGCTCGCCGAAGGCGGTTGCGACCTTGCGTTTGGCCCCACGGCCCATCATGTTCAACGCCCCGCGGCCCATCAACTGGCCACAGACCCGCACGCATAGCCCGCACAAGACGCAGTCGCCGTCGGGCTCCGGCTCGAAGGGAGTCGAGGAGATGCCGAGCTTGGCGGCGAACTCGGCCAACTCGCGAGACTGAGGAGCCTCGGCGAGCATCAATTCCAACACGATCCGCCGCGATTGCCGCACCTGTTCGGTGTCGGTGTGGACCACCAAGCCGTCTTCGACCGGATAGCTGCATGAAGCCACATAGCGCGGCCCGCGAGCCGTTTCCAACTCGACCAGGCACACCCGGCAGGCGGCGTAGGGCGGCAGGCCGCGGTAATGGCAGAGGGTGGGAATGCTCACGCCCATTTGCCGGGCTGCCTCCAGGATCGTCGTGCCGGACGAAACCTGGATCGCGCGGCCGTCGACGGTTATGCGGAGCAAACCCGAAGCAGATTCATTCATAGACCCGGCTCCTATTGGCCCACCACGGCTTCCGTGGGACAGACACTACGGCAGGCGCCGCAATGGGTGCAACGGGCGGCGTCGATTTCGTGCGGCTGTTTCAGCTCGCCAGCAATGGCCTGGAACGAGCACGCGCCCACGCACCGTCCGCAGCCAATGCACGCCGCCGGATCAATGTGAAAGGTGATTAGCTTTCGGCACACCCCGGCCGGGCACTTGCGCTGCTGAATATGGGCGGAAAACTCCTCGGGAAAATAGCGCAGCGCCGACAGAACGGGGTTGGGGGCCGTCTGTCCAAGTCCGCACAACGACGCCTGCTGGACGGTATGCGCTAGCTTCTCCAGAAGCGGCAGGTCCGCCGCGGTCCCCTGCCCGTCGCAGATGCGGGTCAATATCCGCAGCATCTGCTTGGTTCCTTCCCGGCAGGGAGTACACTTTCCGCACGATTCGTCGGCGGTGAAGGTAAGGAAGAAGCGGGCAAGGTCGACCATGCAGGTGCCGCTATCCAGCACGATCATGCCGCCGGAGCCCATCATCGAGCCGGCCTGCCGCAGGGTGTCGAAATCCACCGACCGATCGAGCATCGCGGCCGGGATGCAGCCGCCCGAAGGCCCGCCGGTCTGAACGGCCTTGACCGGCCGCCGGCCGCGCATGCCGCCGCCGATGTCAAAGACCATCTCGCGGAGCGAGATTCCCAACGGGACCTCGACCAGTCCGGTGTTCTTGACGGCTCCCACCAACGAAAAGACGGTCGTGCCGCGATTCTGCTCGATTCCGTGGGAGGCGTACCAGGCCGGTCCGCGGCTGAGAATCGGGGCCACGCTGGCCCAGGTCTTGACGTTGTTGATGACCGTCGGCTTGCCCCACAGACCTTGCTGGGCGGGAAACGGCGGGCGGGGCCGGGGCTCGCCGGCATAGCCCTCGATCGAGTGCAGCAGGGCCGTCTCTTCGCCGCAGACAAACGCCCCCGCGCCGCGGCGGAGATGCACGCGGAACGACCAGCCGCTGCCAAAGATGTCGTCTCCCAGCAGACCCCGCTCTTCCGCCTCGGCAATGGCGTGCTCCAAGGTGGTGATTGCCAGCGGATACTCGCTGCGGACGTAGAGAAATCCCTCGCGGGCCCCGACGGCGTAAGCACCAATCAACATTCCTTCCAAGACGGCGTGCGGATCGCCCTCCAAAATGCTGCGGTCCATGAACGCCCCTGGGTCGCCCTCATCGGCATTGCAGACCACGTATTTCACCTCCGAGGCGGCCAGCCGAGCCGCTTCCCATTTCTGTCCGGTGGGAAAACCCGCACCGCCGCGGCCGCGAAGGCCCGATTGCTGCACGGCGGCGATCACCTCTTTAGGGCGCAACTGCGTCAGGACGCGGTAAGCCCCGCGATAGGCCCCGCGGGCGATGGCCTCGTCGAGCGCGAACGGATCGGTGGAACCGCAATTCCGCAAGATCACCCGCTGCTGCCGGCGGTAGAAATCGAGACTGGTCCACTCTGGGATCTGCGTCACCCCGTTGGAGGACGGGTGGTAGACGTGCTCCGTGCCGGCGGCCAGGTGCGGTTCCCGATCGAAGCGGCACAGGGCCGTCTTGGGCTTCAGGTCGCCGGCCGCATAGCCTTCCAACAGGGCCCGCACCTTGGCGGCGGTCATGCGGGCGTAGCTGATCCGCGGTCCGTCGGGCAGCCGCAGATCGACCAGCGGCTCGCACTGGCAGAAACCGATGCAGCCGGTCCGCGAGACCACCGCGTCGAGCTTGAGCCGCTCCACCGTCTCCCGGGCGGCTTCCTCCACCGCCTTGGCGCCGGCGGCGATCCCGCAACTCGCCGAACCAATGAGGATCTTCAAACGCCGCGGATACAAGCTGGCCAGC
>JAJYGU010000024.1 GCA_021784975.1 Planctomycetota bacterium | reverse complement strand
TTGCGCTCGAAGGGCCTTTCTCGAAGCGAGCGCGAACAACTCCGCAAGCTGATTGGCGACCTCTGGCCGCCCAAGGAGACAACTTCTGCCCCCTCTCCCTCCGGGACAGGGTTAGGGTGAGGGGAGCCGCCGCTTGTTTACCACGTAGAAGGACGTCCAAACCAGCAACGTGAGAAAACCAGCCAAACCACAGAACACTGATCGTCGCTCATCGTCGCTAATCCTCAAGCGAGAATCGTCATGCACGCCGTCCTGCAAATCGTGGCCAGCAATGCAGCGGTCTTCGCCGTCTTGGCAGCGTGTATTACTCTATTGGGCCGCTTCTGGAAGAACCCAGTCGGGCTGCACCTTCTCTGGGTGCTCGCACTGCTGAAACTGATTACGCCGCTGATCACCGTGCCACTGCCGTTGCCGACGCTCGAACGGCCCGCGACAGCGGTGGCAGCCGTCCCGGAATCCTCTGGAGACCGGTCCGCGGTTCCGGGAAACGACGTGCTTGCCGGTCTCCGCCAGCTTCCGCCCTCCGCCTTCCCCTTTCCGCCTTCCGCGGGTGCCCCACGAGGGGACGGGTCCATCGTTCGGCGCAATGGCCCAGTCTCTGGGGAAAGCCGTACAGTGCTCGAACCTTCGTTCGCATCGGCAGCGATTGGAGGAATTTTGGCGAGAATCGAGCCGCGAGCCTTGAAGCAGCCAGAACGAATTTCGATCGCTATAAGGACACCCTCTGGGGAAGCTACCTTAAGGTGCTTGACGGCTTCGCCAAAGGCAAGCCGGTGCGATTGGAGGCAGGCGACCTGTTAAGCTCCCGGTCGAAGCGATCCGCGCCAATCGCTCCGCGCCAGCCGCTGGGAATTAGCGTCGAGAAGGCCGATCTGATGGGGCGGGTCGAATGGTGGATATGCACGGCATGCGGGACATCAGCGCGCGCAAGACGATCGAGTGGAGCGACGTGGGAAAGGACGCCGACGGAAACCGCACCATCCGCTACAAATACTACGCCACGATCTGGGACAAGGACGTGAAGATCATGAACCAAGTGTTCACCTTCGACGCCAAGGGCAACTTCGTGTCGGTCAAGAATATCGAGGGATTTCCGAAGGCTGAATGACAACTTGAGAGGGACGCAGGGTGGCCCCGATAGCTCATTGGGTGTCGCACCGGGCAACGATAGATGTTGTGCTCGGCGACCCAAGTGAAGTATTCCCCCCCGATCGGACGCGGCTTCATGCCATGCTTCTTCTTTTTGTAAACGATTTGCCACCAACTCAACGCTATTAACGATCCACGTAATCTGCCGGTCGGATGATTTACGGGGACTGTGCCGATTTTCGCGGTTGGGGAGCCGGCTCCCCTTTCGCCGCCGTCGAGATAGCGAGACAATACGGCCAAGAACCGCCCTGGGCGAGAACGGCCTGCCCGGTTCGTCGCGGCGCGTAGCTTCGGTCGCGATTCGGATTATAATGGGTTAGAGGAGCGGGCCAATTGCGGAACGCGGGGCGGCTATGGCCAGCCGGAGACCCGAGGCCTTTATTGACGGAGGGGAGTCCAATGTCAACAAGAATTTTTTTGATTGCTCGGCGGGGGTGGTTGCTTAGCCTGTTTACTGTTGTCGCGGGCTTCACCACCAGCCCGGCGGGGGCCCAGTGGTGGGGATATCAGGCCTCAACTCCGGCCGAGGGTTATGGTCTAGGCATGGGGGCAGTCATCTCCGCCCAGGGAGATTACAATCTGAAATCGTCGCAGGCCGCCGTCAACGCCACGGAGGCAACCCGCCGCGACATCCAGAACCGCCAAATGTGGACGGATGCCTATTACCAGATGCGCCGCGCCAACAATGCCTTTAGGGCCGAGGAGCGGGGCCGGCAGCCGACCATGGAAGATATCGTCCGCTATGCCCAGATGGGCGTGCCTAAACGGCTCAGCCCGAAACAGTTCGATTATGTCACCGGCAAGATCACCTGGCCAAAACTCTTTGACCAGGATCTCTTTAACCTCAGTCGCTCGACGCTGGACCGGTTGTTCGCCAAGCGGGCGGAGGTAGGCGGCATCAGCTTCGATGAAGAGATGCAAATTCGCCGCTCCGCCAATGCCATGATGAACGAGTTGAAATCGCTGGTGCGCGACGTGCCGGCCGATTACTATATCAACGCCAAGCATTTTCTGGAAAGTCTGGCCTACGAGGTCCGGGTGCCGCCCAACGGTTGAGCCGCCGGGCAGTTGCCCCGTGAACAGTTGCCCGATAGCCATCCAGCCTGGACCCTGCGGTTCCTTGGGAGAAAACGATGCGTAACATTTTGCGGATTGTCGCCCTCTGCGGGCTTGGTGTATCGACGACGGCGGCGTTTGCCGCCCAACCTACCCTCCACGACCTGATCGCGGCCGTAAACGCCTCGGACCAACCGGCGCGGCTGGTCGCCCTGGATAGCCTGGGCCTGATGGGCCCGAAGGCGGCGGCCGCGGTGCCCACCGTGACGGCTGCCCTCAAGGATCCCTCGGCGGCCGTGCGGGCCCACGCCGCCCAAGCCCTGGGGGCCATCGGGGCGGCAGCCAAGCCGGCCGTGCCCGAGCTGGCAGTGTTGATTGCCGATCCGGACAGGGTCGTACGGCGCGAGGCGATCGAGGCCATCGCCCGAATCCATCCCGGCCCCGAGGTGAGCGCGCCCTTGTTGGCCAAGGTGCTGGAAAAGGCCGATCCGCAGGTCCGTCATGCGGCGATCACGGCCCTGGCAGAGCGGGGTGCGGCAGCCGTGCCGGTTCTGATCAAGGCTCTGGGGCACAAGCCGGCCACCTACTGGGCCTGCCTGGTGCTGGCCCAGATCGGCCCCGACGCCAAAGAGGCCGTGCCCGCGCTAACCGCCTTGATCGACGATCCGCGGCCCGAAATCCGCCGGGAAGCGATTTTGGCGTTGGCCCAGATTGGTCCGGCGGCCGCCCCGGCGCTTCCGCAAATTCGGAAGGCCCTTGACGATCCGGCGGCCAAGACGGCCGCCATCTTTGCTTTGGGCCAGTTCCGCCAGGCCGGGAAGGAGGCGGAGGCGAAGATCCGGCAAGACCTGGACACGCCCGACGAGGTGCTGGACACCGTCAGCCTTTGGGCTTTGGCGCGCCTGCATCCTGACGACCAGAAATTGATCGCTCAGACCACTCGGCGGCTGTGCGAGATGTTGAAATCGGACAATCCGCGGGCGAGGAAGGCGGCGGCCCGCGCCCTGGCCAGCCTGAGGCCCGGCGTGAAGGTGGTCCTGCCGGCGATGATGCACGCCTTCCAAGGGGCCAGCGACGCGACGGTCCACGACGCCTTGGAGGCGTTGGCGGGCTTTGGCAACGCCGCCGTGCCGGAGTTGATCGACGCCCTGAAGTTCAAGCAGGCCCGGCCCTATGTGGTCGTGCTGTTGGGCCGGCAGGGGGCGGCGGCCCAGCCCGCCGTGGGCGCGCTCAGCAAGCTGTTGAATGACGAGAATCCGGAGGTCCGCCGCGAAGCGGTGCTGGCCCTGGGCCGCATCGGACCGGGGGCCAAGGCCGCCGTGCCGGCCTTAATCAAACGCTTCAACGAGTGTTTCGACTGCAACGGCACCGAGTGCTACAGCCTCGCCTATGCCTTGGGCCGCATCGGATCGCCGGAGGCGGCGCCGGTGTTGTTGAAGGCCATCGGCAGCCGTGACCAGCCGCTGGCCATCTTTGGGGCCTGGGCGCTGGTGCAAATCGCGCCCAAGGATCCAGCCACCGCCGCCAAGACCTTGCCGCTGTTGGTGCGCGGACTCCATGCCTCCGAGCCGCGGTTCCGCCGCGGAGCAGCCGAGGCGATCGGGCAACTCGGCCCGGCGGCCAAGCCCGCCCTGCCGGAATTGATAAAGGCCCTGAAAGACGAAGATGCCTCGGTTCGCGAGGCGATCGAGCAGGCCATCGCCGCCGCCGGCCGGTGAGGGGGGTGACGGCCTTGGGTCTTTGGAGTTTGATCTCAGGGCTTGGAAGTTGCCTTACCGATCATCCGCCTCGATAACATCCCGTGGCCCAACCGCTAAGACCCAATTCCCAAGACCTAAGACCTAGGAAACGCTTCAACCGATGTCCTTGGAGTACAATCGGTAGGTCTTGTAGCGGCGGCCGCCTACCGACTCGATGGTGCGATTCACGGCGG
>JAJYGU010000051.1:7062-19257 GCA_021784975.1 Planctomycetota bacterium | reverse complement strand
CCGAAATCGGAGGGCAGTCGGTAGCCGTGCTCGAGAGCGGCTCGCAGGAACTCGTCAGCGTCGCGCCCGACAATCATCGCGAGGAGAGCCTTCGTCATCGGGCGGCCGCGGGCCAGCCCCACGCGGCCACTCGGGGAAGGGGCTCGCCGGGAAGGGCCCAGAGAAGCGGGACAAAGGCCAGAACGCCCAGGACGCCAGGAATAACAACGGCCGCAATCAGTTTTTTCAACATGGGATTCCTCGCTTCGTTCAGGGTTTTCGACTCCAGGTAACTGTTTACGGGACAGGTGTCATTCTGAGCGTAGCGAAGAATCTGGCCCACCGAAGGGGCAACGTAGATCCTTCGCTGCGCTCAGAATGACAAGCTTGTTCCCGACCTGTGGACATTTGCCGACTCCGGGTTTCAAAGGGAACTATCTTCGATTTCCTTCCTCAGCCCTTCAAGCTGGTACTCCAACTCGTCGGATTTCGAGGCGAAGGCGAATTGGTCCATCTGGGCCCGCTGGATCGCCCAGCCGACCGACTCGAATTCCTGGTCGAACGAGTCGTTCCAAGCCAGCTCGGCCTTATTGGGCGCGGCCGGAGTCTTCTTCCCCGGCGACGGCTCAGGCGTGGCAGTTTTGCGAGCAATGACCGGTTCATGCCGGGCGGGGGCTGGAACAGGCTTCGTTTTCGCCAGTTCGGAAGCTGTTTGCTTTCTGCCCGCCAGGTACGAAATCAGAGTCACTGCCACCAGCAGCAGCGCCGCCAAGGCGACGAGCCGTCGAAACATCCGCCGCCTTCGTCGCGAGGTCGGCACAAAGGGGACCGAGCACATGGGAGGCTCGATCTGCGCCTCGGCCGCCACCAGCAACTCCTCCAGCGCCAGCCAGCCCGCCCGCAAGGAAGCCGTTTCCGACTCCAACTCGCCTCCCGCCTCAAAACGCGGGGCGGTGGCTTGCTCCATCTGCCGCTTCAGTTCATTCAACTCGTCGCTCATGGGTCCGTCTCCACCAGCAGACTCCGCAAGGTGTGCAGGCCGCGGTGACAGTAGCTCAACACCGTGTTGATCGGGCACTCCATCATCTCGGCGATCTCCGCGAATGAGAGCTCCCCGTAATATCTCAACAGCAGCACGCGGCGCTGCGGCGGCGAAAGTCGATCGAGCGTGGCGGCGAGCTGGGCCATCGCCTCTTGCTTCTCGATCGCATCGTCGCCCCTTCCCGCACGCTCAGCCGGCTCGATTTGTTTCCACTCTTGGTCGCCGAGGTTGACCTCGCGGCCGGCCTTGCGATGGTGGTCCACCGCCAGCCGATCGGCGATCCGCAACAAGTAGGCCCGCGCCAGACCCTGCTCCCGATATCGCTCCCGGGCCTGCCATGCCCGGCAGAACACCTCTTGGGTCAGGTCGTCGGCCAGATCGCGGCGTCGCAGCAGTCCCCAAACGTAGCCCCAAACCGCCCGCCAGTGCTGCCGGCCCCACTGGGCCCAAAGCTCAGCATCATTGGTGGGGTGATCGGGGAGGGTCATGGCTCTATTATACGTAAACGTCGGTGGCGGACGATTATTGCAGGGCGGGTCCGTACTCCTCACGCCCCGTGTGAGGAAGAGCGTCACGCGGAGCGTGACGAGTACGAGACTTGCTTTCGACCGCACAGCGATTAGACTCGGAGATGGCCGGTTCTGGTGGGGCTCGCGGCTGAAGCCGCTCGACCCACCCGACCAGCCTCGACCCACCCTACCAGGCTCGCCCGCAAGACATGTTCAATCCTTCGTCCCCGCGTTCACGAACAAGCCTCGTTTTCCGAAGTCCACCCTCCATGCTGCGCCGAATTGCCTCCACCGCGATATGCCTTCTCTACGTCTCCGGCTTGTGCCGAGCCGCGGAACTGAAGCTCCCCTTGCTGTGGAGTATCAATACCCAGACGCTGCTGGAAACCGCCCCCACCCTGGCCGATATCAATGGCGACGGATACTGCGAAGTGCTGCTGGCCGGCCGCGAGGAGATGATCGCCCTGGATGGCCGCGGCCGGCAGCTCTGGCGTTGGCAAACCGCCGGCCGCTACATGACCTATCCGGCCGTGTGCCTCCGAAAGGGCCAGCCCGCGCTGATCTACGCCGCCGACACCTCCGGTCTGTTGACCTGTCTCGACGGGCAAGGAAAGGTCGTCTGGCAGGCCAAGCTTTCGGCCGGCTCGAGCTGGTCGTCCGCCGTGGTTTGTGATCTCAACCACGACGGCGCATGGCAAGTGATCCAGACCGATGACAAGGGCACGATCTGGGCGTTCGACGCGCCGACCGGCAAAGTGCTCTGGCAAGCCTGCATGAAAGGCTCGCCGGTCAGCCCGGCTGTTGGCGACCTCGACGACGACGGCAAGGACGAAATCGCGGTGGCCTCCAACGCCGGCCAGCTTGCCGTCTTTAGTTCCACCGGCAGGTTGCGGTGGCAGCGGAAGGTGAGCTACCCCACCGAGTCTTGGGCCACCTCGGCGCCGGTGGTCTTCGCCGCCTCGGACGGCCGGCGGCGAATTGCGGTCGGCAGCGGCGACGGCCACGTCAGGTGTTTTGACGCCGCCGGCAAGCTGCTCTGGGCGCGCGAGACGCGAGGCGGCGTGGCCTCCTCGCTCTCGGTGGGCGACATGGACCACGACGGCCGGGCAGACCTGTTCGCCATCACGCAGACCGGCTGGATCTACCGCTTCGACGAGGATGGTCGCGTGCTCTGGAGCATCGACACGCAGGGACGAACCCTGGCCGCCGGGGCGCTCATCGACTTGGAGAACAACGGCCGGCTCAATTTCGTGGCCAGCACCCAGTCGGGCCATCTCACAGTCTTCGACGACCGCGGCATGCCCCTTTTCGAGCACCAGTTTCCTCATCGCACGATCAACCAGACGCCCGCCTTCGGCGACGTGACCCCGGCTTCGCCCGGGATGGAAATGGTCGTTAGCGGCGGCGAATCGGGACTGGTCTCCTGCTTCGGCACGCCGGCGGCTGCCGAGGCACCGCCGTCTTCAAGGCCCTGGATTTCGTACCGCGGCGATAGTCGCAAGAGCGGGGCATGGCTCGCCCTGGCGAAACCCAAAGGAGCCACCATGACTGCCAAGGATGCCTCGTGGACGCTGTTGGCCGGTGAAGCGGTGGTCTTTCGCGTTCGCGTGCCGGACGTCAAGAAGAGCCAACTGCCGCTCCGGGCCTGGGCCGCCTGCCAATGCCCCGACGGCTCGCAGCAATCGGCGATGACGCGGATTTACGGCCCGGACGGCTCGCTGTCGCTGCCGGTGGATGTCGTGCGGCCGGGCAATTACCGCTTCACCTGGTGGGTAGCTGACGCAACCGGGAAACGGCAGACCGACGGCAAGCATGTGATGTTTTTGGAGCCGTTGGCCAACGAGCGTGCCCTGGTCGAGCGAACCTTGCGAACCCTGAAGAGCGTTGCCGGCCACGTGGCGGCGACGCTTCCCCTGGCAGCCTCGGGCCTTCGCCAGAAGGCGGCCGACCTCGAACACGAAGCACGCCGCGTGCAGCCGGTATTCGCCGCAGCGGCCGGCGGTGATGCGGCGGTCGAGCAGTCTGCCTTGCACCAGGCGGCGGCGCTAACTTGCATGGCCCGTCGCCTCGCCGGCCTTGCCGCGGCCGTGGATGCGGCCAGCGCCCTCGGCGCCGGCACGAGCCTGGTCGCCTTCGAGACCACCCTTTGGGAAAGCGGCGGAATCGACGCCCAACGGCCCGCCCGGGCCGTCAATCCGTTGAAGATTGCTCGACGCGTAGTTCTCGGCGAGCACGACCCGGCTTCGCTGAAGCTCATGAACGTCACCGATCGCGAGATCCAGGTCCGTGTGGTGGTGGACAAGGCGCCGGGCGATCCGGCGGTGGTCCCGTTCCGCAGCGTAGCAGTGCCGACCTCGCAGGGCGGCTTGGCTTGGGATCCGCTGGTCCGCTTGGACGAATCGTCGGTGATCGGCATCCCACCGTTTTCCACCCGCGAGGTGTGGCTGGACACCCGATTCGACCAGGTAAACCCCGGCAGGCACGTCGTGAGGGTTCGCTTCCAAGCACTCAACGGGTCGGGAGTTTTGGAAGACTCCGGCAGCCCCCGAGACGTGCCTGCCCCCGAGACGGTTGTTGAGATCCAGTACCGCGTCTTTCCGTTTGCGATGGGCCCTGCCGGCGCGTGCCGCTTGTGTTGCTGGGCGTCGCTGGGTCCGGCGGAGATCGCCGACCTGCTGGACCACGGCAACAACGTGTTTTGCGTCCCGCCAGGAGACCCGAAGTACGACGCCAGCGGACGCCTAGCCGGCGTTGATTACACGAAGATGGACACAATCCTTCGTGCCCTTCGCGGCCACGACGTGGTGGTCTTGGTCCAGGGAACGTTGGGCCTGAGGGGGACCTCCGGCAGCCCGCAATATGCGAGGGACGTGAAGGCGGCGCTCGCCGATCTGGTGAACCACATGGCGAGCATGGGCCTCGACCGCGACCATTTTGCCCTCTATCCCTTCGATGAGCCGGGCGGCGCCGGTTGGAAAGCGGTTGATGCCCTGGCCGACTTCGGCCGCCAGGTAAAGGCCGCCGACCCCAGGGTCAAGATCTACCTCGACGGCGGCGGCGAGCTGCCGATGTTCCAGAAGTTGGCGCCGTGCATCGACATCTGGTGCCCGGCCCTCAGCATGCTGCCCGAGCAATCGCCGGAAATGAAGTTGATCCGCGGCACCCGCAAGGAGCTATGGTCGTACGAGTGCGGCTACGGCTATACGTGCGCGATGCGGGCAAACCTCAAGGACACCAACATCGTGGCCGAATACCGCACCGCCGCCCTCCGCGCCCTGCGCTGGGGGGCCACCGGCATCGGCTTCTGGTGTTACAACATCGGCCCCGATGCCTGGCAGCGCACGGCCAACGATTACCCGCTGGTCTATCCGGGCAGGACCGGGCCGGTGACCAGCCGGCGGTGGGAAGCGGTCCGCCAGGGCATCGAGGACTTCCGCATCCTGGCCGCCTTGCGCCAAAGCCAGGCAAAGATCAAGGACCCGGCTCTCAAGCGGCGGATAGCCAAGCTGTTCGACAGCCGATTGCCCGCACTGACCGACCGCAGTTATCAGGAAGTGCTCGCCGGCCTGGGCCGATGGGCCTTCGCCGAGAGCCAGAACGATGCGACCCTGGCCGCCTTTCGCCGGGAAATGCTGGATTGTGTGGAAGCGGTTTGCCGGGAGAAGTCCAAGCCAAATCTCTGACATAGACGCGCTAATCAGAATCGGCAGGAAACTGACGGCCAGTTGGCTCGCCTGACTGATCACGAGCCCGGTCACAACAGTCGATCACGATTCGAACGCCGGGGTCTTCTGTGCTATTGATCCAGAAGACAAAGTCGCGAGTTTCCGCCGTCTCTGGATCGACGATGGAGATAGGGAGAACCAGACACCTCACGGGCGCGTTGATTTGCCGAGGGTACTCCTCAACCTCCCTCGTCCGCAACTCAAATTGCAGAGTCTCCATCAAGAGACGAAACAGCCGCGTTGACAGCCCCCAAGAAACAATCTTGTCTTCGACAGCCTTGGGGATTGAATCACGGTACGGCATTGAGGATGTCCTGAATCGTCCGTTTCCTTCCGGCGCGATAATCCTCGATCGCCGTTTCCATTGTCTTCGTGTCCGGATCGGGAAGAGCGACGCGAAGAGACATATCATCCTCCATCACATCAAATACCATCGCGATGCACTGCTGGATGTCACCGATGCATAGGGTTCCGTGCTCGCTTTGTTTCTCCCGGAGAAACTTCAACATCAGGTTGCGAAACCGGGGCTTGTAAGCGCGCACATAACGAAGGGCCCAGGGGGACAGAGTAGGTTTGCATGTGCAGTCGACCATGATGGGAGCACCTTCCGAAGAAAGGGGTGGCGGAGCCTCTCGTCTCTATTCTAGCATCGGCCGGGTTACAAAGAAACCGGGGGAATCTTATCCAATTCGACGGATCATCTCAACCCCATCTTGCCCCATCCGGGTGGTTAGTCCTCGGCCACCAGTGTCGACTATTCCCCTACGGGCTCACACCCCCGCTGCCAAATACACTGTACAACCGAAGTCGACGGTCATTTGCCACGTGCCGTCGTCGAGTTGCTCCTCGAAGTCGTTGACCCGCTGCATGAGCTGCACCTGGTCGCCGCCGCTAAGGGCGAATGAGGAGCGGTCGAAGGTTGCCTTAACTTGGTGGATGATTTCGGTGGCGGCGTCATAGTGGTCGTGAAAGACGACAATGCGGACCGCCACTGCGTCGATCGCCGAGCCGTCGCTGGCATAGGAGGTCGGCTTGTCGCTTTGCTTCGTGATCGAGGCCCGCGGCAGGCTCGAATCGCAGCTCATGCCGGTGAACACTCGAGTGGCCGGCAGTACGGCGTTCAACGCGGTCGCCGCCGCCCAACGCTGGTGAACCGCCTGCATGAGATTCATCGCACCACCTCCGCTTCGATCACCTGCAACTCGCCGATCCGCTCGGCGCCAAGGCTCGAGGTAATCCGATACGCCGTGCCATCCGGACCGAGGATGCGGTGGCTTTGATCGAGGACCAGCTCTTCGGCCACAAAGATTCGGTATTGCCGCACCGTCCGCCGCGACTGGGCGTCAGCCTGGATGGTGACTTCCTCCGGTTGAATGCGGGCCCGCACGCCGGTCTTCCAGGTCTGCCAAACCGGCTCGGCGGCCCCGCAACTGCTCTTGACGTAAGCAGCCTTCAAGACGCTGATCGTGTCGTCCAGCCCGTGGGCCATCACCAAGTTTCGGGCGGCGCAACGCCACCGCGTGCCGTGTACCGCCCGCCTTACCGCCAGGATCGTCCAGCGCTGCTTGTTGCTATCCAGGATCACATCGCCCAACTGCGGCCCGACCGGCAGCTCGGCCACCGGCAGGTGCCATACCACGTCGGCCGACGTGCAGCGGCCGCCGGCGGCCATCTGCTTCCGCACGTCGCTGTGGCTATAGAAGACGACCTCGCTGGTCGTGGCCGCGCCGCGTAAGGCATGGGCTACCAGTGTTCCGACGCCGCTCGAATCACTGCCCCGCCGCAACAGTGTCACCACTTCGGCCCCATCCACAATCTCGGCGAAATCGGCAGAAGGATCGAACATGGTTGGAGGGATTGGGGATTGGGGATTAGGGATTAGAGTTCGGGTTGAGGTAGTTCCGTAACGGTGCGTCGGTTCTGATTTTGCATTTTGCACTTTTCATTTTGCATTTTGCATTGGTTTGACGGCCGCGCAGCGGAAGTTGGCGAGCGAATGGAAACGAGATCCGCGCGAGTCTAATCCCCAATCCCTCAGCTAAATCCGCGGCTTTGGTACTCGAACGGTTGCTCGCCCGCCAGCTTGGCGTTGCACCAATCGACGGTGCTCTGCAGGCGGGTCAGGTAGTCGCCCCAGGAGACCGTCTGCCCGTCGATCTGGTATGTCGGCTTGGGCTGAGCGGTGATCTCGGCCATGCGGGCAAGGGTCTGGCTCTTGATGAGCGTGATTTGTTGAAGGTCGGTGGGCATGGGAGAGGGTCAAATAACGTTGATGCGAAAACGGACGACAATCACCTGGCCGGACATCGGCGCGAGGCGGTATTCGATCAGGTAGCGGCGGCCGGCTACCGTGAAGGCATGGTGGGCCGACACGTCGAGGACGTGGCGGAAGTTGTAGCCGAGGGCGTCGACCGTCCACAGGGGGTCGATTTGCAGCGAGTCGAAGAGCACGCCGGCGACGCTGAGGGGCACATCGTCGTGGCCGGTGACGGTGGTTCGCGCGTCCGGATCCTGGTCGTCGAGCAAGAAGACGCTGTAGCGGACGGCGGCCAGGTCGCCTCGCTGGATATTGGCTCCGGCGGCCCCGGCGATCCGGGCCATGAGGGTCGCCGAGCCGTTCTTGAAGGCGCTGCCGTCGATGTCTCGGGCTTCAGCCATGACACGCTCCTGTGAGTATATTGCTGCCCGATATCGTGCCGGTCGTCGCTCCCGCCTGATCGACGCAACCCAGAACTGCTCCGCTGGAGAAGGTTGCTCCCGCCGCGGCAACGTAGGGTCCGGCAATCGTTCCCGGCCGGGGAGGACTCGCCTTCCAACCGAAGCACCACGCCAGCAGGTCGAACAGTCCAGCAGCCATCGTCAGAGATCAGGGGTCAGAGATCAGGGATCAGGATTGATGGATCGGCGGATCGGTGGATTGCCACCATCGACCCAATAATCCATGAATCCACAAATCCATTTCTCGGCTTTCGGCTTTCCACTTTCGGCTTTGACGCATCATCCGATTCCGTCCACTGGGTCCGCATCGTGATTGGTGGACAGGGGAATTTGCGTGTGTTCGGTCAGCCCATCGGTACGGTAGACGGTCAGGTAGCCCGGGTGCGCGAAGGTGTTCGCCTTATTGGTGGCGGCCAGGATGGCGGTGGCCAGCGAGGTCCGCGGGGCGGCCGCTTCGGCTCCGGCCACGTTGCGGGCCAGGACCGCATCGGCGATTTGATCGCCGGTGGGGACATCGCCCGGCTGGGCGGCCGTCTTGGCCGCATCGTAGGCGGCGCTGAGCGCATAGCCCGTCTTGTCGGCCACGGTGCCGGCGGTGGTAGACAACGTCGCGCTGCCCGCCACCAGGGCGTCGTAGACGCCGGAGGGCAGCACAGTCAGATCGCGATGGACGGCCAGCGCCCCGGCCGCCGACAGATCGACCATGACCCGCAGCAGCCCGAGGGTGTCGGTGTCGACCTCGTCCAAGGGAATGTTGTAGTAGCCGTGGGCATCGTGGGTGGCGCCGCTGCCATGGTGGCTCGCCGCGAAGGGGCCGCCGTTCTTGCTCAACAGGATGTCGGCCTGGGCGATCGCCAGCGAAGTCAGCAAGGTCCCGGTGTTGTCCATCAGCGGACCGAGCTTCAGGGTGACGGCGGTCGATTGCTTGAGGGGATTGTTCATGGAAAGCCTTAGGCGCACAGTTGGGCCAGGTGGCGCAGGACAGCGGCATAAGCAGCGGCCTCCTCCTCCCACGCAAGGGGCGGCGTAGCGGCGAAGGCGGCGAACGGCTGTTGGCGAAAGCTCCAGATCTCTTGCCGGCTGAGCACGCGATTGAAGGCGGCCACGGCGTACAGCGAGCCGCTGAGCCCGCCGCACACGCCGCTGCCGCGGTCGTCGTAGCTCAGCATCCAATTGCCTGGAGCGGCGACCGGTGCGCCGTTGACGGTGGTGTTGGCGTAAGCGGCCTCCAGGCCGTTGACGTACACCCGGATGCCGCTGGCGGTGCCGCCGTTGGTGAGCCCGCTGCCATCGTAGGTTACCGCCAGGGCAAACCGGCCGGCGCTGGGAATCGCGTTGGCGTTGGTGAAGCGATTGAAGTTGGCTCCTCCCACCGCCACCTGAAAGTTCGACTGGATGGTGACGATCCAGCCGGCGGCGGTCCGACCGCCGGCATCCAGGGCATAAAACACGTCGTTATAGGTGGACGCCAAACCGGCCAGCTCCAAGAGAAAGCAGAGCGTGTGCGGCGTGCAGTTGGGATCGAAGCTCGACGGGAAGACGGCATACTGCGCCGGGGTGAGCGCGGCCGGATTGGCAAAGCTCAGCCCACCGGGCCTGGTGGTCCACGACGGCAGCGGCGTGCCGAAAAGCGAGCCGCGCCGGCCCGTCATCGCGTCGTAGGCATAGCCGCCGGCATTTTCATTCAGCGGCGCGAAGAATTGGCAGCCTTGCAACCGTGGGTGCTGGCGGTCGAGCCACCGGCCGAGCGGCGGCTTCTGCGATCCGAGTTCAGTGTTGGCATCCCAGGAAATCATGTTGGACATGGCAGCGGGGGAGGCGGAGCTAGGAGCTGGGAGCCGTGAGCCGGACTCAAAGCTCATAGCTCATAGTTCATCGGCTTCCCCTTCCGCCCTCCGAACTCCGCCTTTCCTTCAGGCGATTTGATCGTTTTCGCCCACCAAGACGATCCCATTCGAGCTGCTTCCCAAGGCGGCCACGGCGCCGATGTCCAGCCAAGTGACCGCCGAATCGACCACTGTGGCGCCGGCGGCGACGGTCGGCCAGACCGGCTCGCTGGGGCCGCTGTTGCCCGCCGCAATGCACAGGTAATAGTGACCGTTGGCGACAGCGGGCATCGTCACCGCGCCCAGTGCGTAGCTGTGCGAAGGCTGCCAAACGGCCGGATCGCCAGCCAAGGCAATGCCGCAATAGTTGCGGACGAACAGGCCGAACTTGGCCGGCACGTTGGCCACCAACGCGGTCCATTCCAGCAGCGTTCCGGGACCGCTTACCGGGACGGCGGCCACCAGCCGCACACCGGGCATGGTTTCAGGGAAGGTGGCCGTCGGGTTCGGGCTGGTGCGAGGAAGGGTTTGATCGATTCCCTGGGGGATGCGATTCTGTCCGATCGGCGCGTCTGTGCCCAGCGGGCTGGCAGTGACGGGGTAGAGGAAGACGTAGATGGCCCCCGCTCCACCCAGGGTCCCGCTGCCGATGCAGAATCGGCCGTGTAATCGAACCCGCGAGAAGAGCGAACCGCTGTTGTCGATAACGGCCGACTCGGCCCCCGTGCCCGGCGTGGGGCTGGAGGCCAGCCCGGCCAGGCTGCTGAAGACCACGCCGGTGGCGGCGGGCGCATACCAAGGTTTGACGATTCGGGCAGGCATGGTGAGTTCTCAGTCGTCCGTGGTTGGTGGGTATTCGTGGTCGGCAGGGCGGAGTTCGGAGGGTGGAAGGCGGAAAGGACTCCTTCATCCCTCCGCCCTCCGAACTCCCAACCGAGTCTAGGTCCCGGCCCCGGTGCTCATCACCACGTAGCGCGGATTGCGATCTATGACTGCCGCCGCCCCTCGCTCACTGGCCTTGAAACGGACCACGATGTCCTGGTTGAACTCGGCCTCGCTGTTGGCCGCGGATTGGGTGACCGTGATCGGCCAGTTCTCCATGTAGGCGAAGGCCTTGCGGAAGTTGCCCAGGAACCACCACTTCTTGGCCTGTTCGGCGGGGTGTCCGGCGGCGATCACCCGGCGGTAGGCCAGGCGGCTTTCCACCACCGTGTAGTTGCCCAGCGGGTTGGCGGCCCAGGTGGTGGTGGCGCTGCCGGCCGCGGTGTAGGTGATCTGCTCGGCGTTGAAGATGCGGTGGGCCGCGTGGCGGTAGGCGGGCATGACCAACACGGTGGTCGACTGGGCCAGCACCGGCTCGCCGGTGTTGGGATCGAGGATATTGGCGAACAGTTGCTCGGCGGCGTCGATGTCGGTCCAGTCGACCATTTCCTCGCTCATCTGGTTGATCCAGTGGCCGTCGGGGGCGATGCCGGTGCCGGTGCTGCTGTAAGTGTTGTAGGCGGTCGCCTTCCACTTGTAGTTGTTGGCGGCCCCGATCAGCAGGTCGATCAGCCGTTTCTCCTTGTTCAAGCCGAGCACCTCGCCCACCTCGGCCGCCCGCTGCAAGACCAGGTTGGTGCGGTCGAAGAAGATCGCCTCCCGCGTCACCGGCACGATGAAGCCTCGCTTGGTGGTCTGCGGGGTGTCGATGTAGTCCTCGGCGAAGCCCAAACTGGGATAAGGCATGCCGGGACGCACCTCGGCCACCTCGTCGCTGATCCGGCCAATGCCCGGTATCCGCTCGCCGTCGAAGCGGGTCGGAACGGTGTCGACCAGCTTGGAGAGCACGAAGGCCTCTTGCTGGTAGGCCTGCAGGATTCGGGCCTGCACGATCTGGCCGGTGATGTTGGAAAACGCGGTGAGATCGACCGCTTCGCCGGCCTCCAGGAGCGAACTGCTGCCGCAGCGCGGGTCCATTTGCCGTACCCGTTGGCCGCCGAGGGTGGCTTCCGCCAACTCGCGGAGGCTGAAATCCTCGGGCTTGAGCTCGCCGGCTTGCAGGGCCTCCTGCAAGTGCCGCACGGTCTTTTGGGGACCATGGGCATCGTACATCTGCTTCAGTTCGCGGTACTTGATGGCTCTCACGAGGGAATGTCCCTTCTTTGGTTTGTGGTCTTGAGGAAAGGCAGGGATGAGAGATGAGAGATCAGGGATGGGAGAGCGGAGTCGGCGACTAGCGGCTGTTGGGCCTCTGCTTATCCCTCATCCCTTATCCCTCATCTCTCGTCCCCTGGGGTGCTTCAGCAGCCCCCGGTCATGACGGTTGAGCGGATGTCCACCAGCACGCGGGTGGTTGCGATCGCCTCCCGTTTGGCCACCCGGCCGATGGCCGACGGGCCCTGGGCGACCTTGTC
>JAJYGU010000051.1:0-7052 GCA_021784975.1 Planctomycetota bacterium | reverse complement strand
CCTTGTCGACCTGTTGGTTCAACAGCCCGTTGTTACCGGCGTTGCTGTCGCACCCCATCAGATCGCCGAGTTCAAAGGTGCCGCTCGGGCAGTCGAACTCGAACACGCCGGTGGTGGCTACGCGGATCGGGGCGGCGTCGCCGGCCCGGCTGCGTTGCATGGCCACGCCCAAGAAGTGACCGGCCAGGGCCGCTTGATTGGCGGCCTCGCCGCCGTGGTCGGTTTGGACGGCGGCCGGCTTGGCGTCGTCGACGTCTTGCCAGAGCACATCGCCGATCTCGACTGCGGTCGCGGCGTCCACCGCCGCCACCACCGGGTTCGTATCACCGTAGCGCCAACGCATCTTGTCGCTCATGTCAGGTCCTCCGAATTTGGGTTGTTTTGCATGCTGCTTCAGCCGGTGATCGCACTCACGAAACTCTTGGCATCGGTCGGACCGGCGCCGACGGCGAGCTGTTGATCGCGTGACTGCGGCGTCGCTTGGCGGCCGCCGTGGTCACCCGCGGCCCCCAGCAAGCTCTGCACCAGCCGCGCCCGCTCCTGCACCGCTTCCCGCATCGTCGCCTCGTCCGGCGCGACCAGCAGCGATTCGAGAAATCGCTGAGTGGTGACCGTGCGGGCCAGCGGATCGTCGGACTCCGGGTCGGGAAGCTGAAACTCCCGCAACAACCGCCGGGCAACCTGTTGCTTCGTGTGCAAGGCCTCGGCGGCCGTGAGCCGTTGGACTTGGTCGCGCAACCGCGCGATTTCCTGGGCCGATTCCGCACGGACCTGCTCGACCAGTGCTGGATGGTCGCGGCGGAGAGCCTCGACCGTCAATGCCGCGGCGGTGGGCAGCGCCGAAGCACCGGCTGTCTCGCCCGCTACCGCCGACTCGAACAGGCCGCGGGTGGTGGCCGGATCGGCCACCAGATCGACGCTCTGCACTCGAGTGATCGCCTCGACCACCACACGGTCGCCACGGCGGGCGGTGCGGGCCTCCACGTTGTGCGACAAGCCGACGTTCTCCGGCGCGTGCTCAGCATCCCAGATCAGTTGCTCGGCCAGGGGATGCTTGGGGTTGAAGTGGAAATCGGCGAACAGGCCCTCGCCAGCGGCCACACGCACGCCGCGAATTACCCCGATCCGGTCCTGGTAGTCCCGCGGCCCGCCGGGATTTCCCTTGGGGTGGTTCACGTTCACCTTGGCGTCTTCGTAAAGCGGAGCTGCCTGGGCGAGCGCCTCGGGCAAGTAGCTTCGGCCGTTTCGCGACTCCAGCCCCAACAGCTTCACCCCGCGGATCACGGCCGCCTGCCGATCGACCCGCATGGCCACTCCGCGGGAATCGGAAAACTCTTGCAACGTTTCGATCATCACGATCCCTTTCGTTAGCCGTCTTGTCTACGGAGGCACACCGCCAAGATGGCTGTGCCACCTATTTCTCGATCCGCTCCACCGTGCGGCGGATGTGCTGGATCGTGCCGTCTTGCACGCTGAGCTCAATGGCGGCGGTTCCGAAGAAGCCGCGCCGCAACGATTCACGCAGCACCTCGGCCAGGATGGCTTGGAGCTGGGCCACCTTTTTCGCGTTGCCAGTGGTTATTGCGTGCGTCATCATCGAAGGCTACGATATCGCACGAATCGGAGCTTTTCAAGATCTACTTTTGTGCCATTTATGCATTTTGGTGTCCATAATGTCTACGGTATGAGACCTTCTCCAAGGCCCAAGTCCCAAGACCTATGATGCGATCACCGCGCAGGCCGTCTCCACCCGGCCGAACGGGGCGCTGACTTGAATGCCCGCCACCCGATCGCGGATTCGGGCCACGGTTTCGCGGGCGATCTCCACGCCCACGGCAAGCTGCCCCTCCCGGCTCTCCACTGAGGCCATTCGCTGCATCACCGCGTTGGGCACAATCACGCCCGGCACCTCATTACGCATGAAAAGGGCGTTGCGGTAGCTGGCCAGCGGCCAGACACCGGCGAGGATCGGAACGCCGTGCGTTTGCGCCTCGTCGAGAAAGCTCAGCAGGATATTGGGATCGAACACCGGCTGAGTGATGGCGAACTCGGCGCCAGCCTCGACTTTTTGGCGGAAGCGGTCGAGCTCACGCCGACGGTCCAGGGCAGTGGGATCCAGTCCCACGCCGATCACCGCGTAGGTCGGCGGATCGATCGTCTGACCGCCGAGATCGAGTCCGCGGTTGAGCCTCCGCTGCACGGCCGCCATGCCGATCGAATCGGCGTCGAACACGCCGGTGGCGTGTGGGTAGTCGCCCAGCTTGGGCGGGTCGCCGGTGACAAACAGCAGGTTGCGGATGCCGCAGGCGGCGCAGGCCAGCAGGTCGGCTTGCATGCCGATCAGGTTGCGGTCGCGGCAGCAAAAGTGCAAGATCGGCTCGATGTCGGCCTCGCGCAAGATCCGCTCGGCCGTGGCCAGCGGTGAAATGCGGGCGCTGGCCCGCGGGCCGTCGGGGATATTGATGGCATGGACGCCGCGCTCGCGGAGCGTCTTGCTTTTGGCGACGGTGGACCTCAAATCGTAGCCTCGCGGCGGAACCAGCTCGACGGTGGTGATCCACTGGCGCTGGGCCAACCGCTGGCCGAGCTGCGACCGTTCCGCCAGTGGGGCAACCGGTTTCTGGGCGGCGGGCGGCGCCGCCGCCACCGCCGCCACCCGCGCGCGGGTGAGCGGCTTAATCGCCTGGGCGACCTGGCGGATGTGATCGGGCGTGGTGCCGCAACAGCCGCCGACAGCGGTGGCGCCAAGTTCCACGTAGCGCCGAGCATAAGAAGTGAGATACTCGGGCGAGCACAAGTAAATCCGCCTGTGCTCCACCTCCTTGGGGATACCGGCGTTGGGTTGGACGATCAGCGGCAGTCGGCTCAATTGGACCGCCTGCTCGACAGCCCCCAGCAGGCCATCGGGACCACTGCCGCAGTTCATGCCCCAGGCGATGGGCTGCCGGCTGCCGGGCGGCAATGGGGCCATCATCCGCGCCACCGACTCCCCGGAGGCCGTTTCGTTGTGATCGGCGATCACGAACGACAGCGCGAATGGGACCTCCGGGAGGCGGCCCATGGCCAGCGCGCACCGCTCGACCGCGGCCCGATTCGGCTGGGTCTCGAAGAGGATGAAATCGGCCCCGCCCTCCATCAGGGCGCGGGCTTGCTCAACGATCATCTCATCGAGCATCGCTTCTTCGCGGGGTTGGGGAGGCAGTGGGCCAATCGACCCGGCCACGTACACCGGCCGGTCGGCGGCCGATGCCGCCTCCCGAGCCAAGCGGGCTCCGGTCCGGACGATCTCCTCAAGTTTCTCGGCCAGCCCAAACTTGGCCAGCGACGCCCGATTGGCGCCAAAAGTATTGGTGGTGAGCGCGTCGGCCCCGGCATCGCAGTAGTCGGCATGAATCTGACGAATCAACTGTGGATCCGACAAGCAGATTTCGTCGAAGGAGCGATTGGTGAAGACGTGCCGACGGTAGAGTTCGGTCCCCATGGCCCCGTCGAAGACCAGCACGCCGTGGTTCAGTGCTTCAGCAAAGGATTGCATGGCAATAAAGCGGAAAGCCGAAAGCGGAACGCGACAGGAGAGGTCGGCTTTCCGCTTTCGGCTTTCCGCTCTCCCCCCTGTTCTTGCCATCTTAACCGTCCGCAAACCACGAGAACACTCCTCCAAAGGAGTGGTTACGACGAAGAAAAGGCTCGTTGCGCGGCCATCGCCGGACCGCAAAAACTCTTTCGGCGGCATAGTTTAACGCAAAACAACATTCTCGCTGTCTCGTCTCCATTTGTACTGCCCGCAGAACCGACACCTAAAGTAGGAAAACTAGGATCAGTCCAGATTGGGGAAGTCGCGGACCACCTCAAATGCGCGGCTTGCTTCGCTGTAGCCCGGCAAATGCCTGCGATCCAAGCAGTAAAATCCAATAATTTTCGCACCCCCATGATGTAGGATGTCTTGTTGGAAACGTGCAGCCACAGTATGATTAGCAATATGAACTGTAGCCCAGCGGCGCCCCGTTTCAGCAAAGGGGCGCGGCGCGCTGTTGGCGAGGCCTCGCGCCGATCTGTCGAACAGGCAGTCAAGGCATATCCAGGATCGCCAGGAAGGCAGCCAAGTTTGAGAGCGCAGGGAGTGCGCGGGTTTTCTACGACTCAGGCCGAGAGACTGCCCATGTATATCTTGGAGACCCGTAGCCTGAGAAAAGACTACGGGGCAGGTGATCAGGTTCGCGTACACGCCCTGCGAGGCGTCGACTTGCAGGTGCGACGGGGGGAGTTGCTGGCAATCATGGGGCCGTCCGGCTCCGGCAAGAGCACCCTGTTGCACATCCTCGGCGGCGTGGAGACTCCCTCCAGCGGCTCGGTGCTTCTGGAGGGGATCGACTTGGCGACGCTCAACGACGACCAACGCACGATCATCCGCCGCGAGCGGCTAGGGTTCATCTTTCAGTCGTTCAACCTGCTGCCCGCCTTTACGGCCGAAGAAAACGTGGCCCTGCCGATGGAATTGGCGGGCGTTGCCTCCTCGGAAGCCCGTAAACGGTCGGCCGATATGCTCCATTTGGTCGGCGTACTCCACCGCCGCGACCACATCCCCAGCACCATGTCCGGCGGCGAGCAGCAACGGGTGGCCATTGCCCGCGCCTTGGCCATGCGGCCGGCGCTGCTGCTGGCCGACGAGCCTACCGGCAACCTGGATAGCGGCAATGGACAACAGGTGACTTCGCTGTTGCGGCGCCTGGCCAGCGATCACGGCCAGACGATCGTTATGGTAACCCATGACGCCAACGTGGCCGCCCACGCGGACCGCCTGGTGCGGCTCCGCGACGGCCTGATCGAGAAAGACGGCAGCGTGGAGGCGGTGGCCCGGACTGCAGCCGACAAGCCGGCGCGGACCTGCTTGTTTCGTGGCGCCATTTAGGCGGCAAAGGGGACTGACTCCGCGGCTCGAAGCCGTGTAACCAACCTCGGGGAGGTCGCGGCCAAGGTGCTTGTGCCATTCTTCCCTCCGGCGACGTAAGCTATGGTCCTCTGGAAATACACCCTCCGTGAAGTCCGCAGTCGGCCGGGGCGGGCACTGCTCACCCTTCTGAGCATTGTCATCAGCGTGGCCGCCGTGGTGGCGGTGACGGTGGGCAAGGCCACCACCCAGGAGGCCTGCCAGACCATGTACGAGAACGTGGCCGGGCGGACGGCCTTGGAGATCGCCCGTCAAGACGACGGCTTCTTCGATCAACAGGAAGTGTTGGATCGCATCCAGCGGCTTCCGGGCGTCAAGGCGGCCGTACCGTCCGTGCAGAAGTTGCATGTTTTGTATTGCAACGGACATCATGTTCAGTTGTTGGTATCGGGCATCGATCCCACCGGCAAGGAGGCCTTGCAGAATTACGACCTGGCGGCCGGTACGACGTTCCGCGACCGGTATGATGTAATGCTGGAGACCGGCCTGGCGCAGGCGCTGGGGGTCCAGGTGGGCGAGGAAGTCAAAATGCCCACGCTGCACGGCGGCACGGCGGTCCGCCGCTTGCGCATCGCCGGGCTGCTCTCGCCCAAGGGGACCGGCAATCTGAATCAAATCGGCGTGGTCTTCCTCCCCATCAGCACCGCCGAGTTCTTCTTCGCCGAGGTGGGCAAGGTCAACCGCATCAGCCTGGTGCTGGACGACAGCGCCGATGAGAATGCGGTGGCCGGCGAGATCGCCCAGCGCTTGCCCGAGGGACTGTTGGTGCGCCCGCCGATCGCCAGGGCGCAGCTCTCCAAGGACACCGTCAAGAGCGTCGAGTTGGGCTTAATGTTCGCCGGTGCGATGATGGTCGGAGTGGCGGTCATCATGATTGTCAACACCTTCCTGATGAACGTGGGCGAACGGCGGCGGCAACTGGCGGTGTTGCGGGCCATCGGCACCACCCGCCGGCAACTGATCCGCGCCATGCTCCTGGAAGGGATGGCCATGGGCCTGGTGGGCACGGTGTTGGGCTCGCTGCTGGGGCTGGGCGGGGCCTATCTGCTCACGCAGGCCATGGGCCGGGTCTACTCGACCGCGATGCCTCCGCTTGCGATCACCTGGGGGCCGTTCTTATTGGCGACCGTGTTGGGGCCGGGCATTTCGCTGGTGGCGATGTTTGCCCCCGCCTATGTGGCCGCCAAGATTTCACCGCTGGAGGGCATGCGGACGGTGGTCTCCAAAGACGGCCGCCGAGTGAGCCTGGGCTACGTGCTCTTGACCCTGATGCTGTTCGTAATTACCGGCGGGCTGCTGGCGGCTTGCATCAGCGGCTACCTGCCGGCCGAGGGAACGATCTACGCCGGCGTGCTGTTCACCCTGGCGTTCTTAGCCTTCGTGCCGATCATGCTCGGCCCGATGGCCCGGCTGGCCTCGTTCGTGCTCTACCCGTTGCTGCGGGTCGAGGGGCAGATCGCCCGCCGGCAGGTGCTCCGCCGCCGCCTGCGGACCAGCCTGACCATCGGGGTCCTCTATGTCGCCGTGAGCACGGTAATCAGCGTAGGCACTACCATCCTCAACAATGTCGACGACATTCACAACTGGCAGAGCAAGACCTTCCAGGGCGACTACTTCATCCGCGCCTTCACCGCCAATCTGGGTTCGGGGGAATCACCGGCCATGTCGGAGTCGTTGCGGAAGGATTTTCGGGCAGTGGAAGGAGTGGCCGACGTGGATTCCTTGTGTTTTGTGAAGGGGACCTTGCGGCTGCCCGGCGCCGAGCGGGCCGAACAAAAGGTGCAGGTCTTCGTCCGCGATTTCACCTCGGAAGGCGGCCTGCCCATGAACGTCAAGGAAGGCGGCGACGACGCCCAGGTCAAGCAGAAGCTGGCCGAGGGACAGGTAGTGTTGGGCACGGTGCTGGCCAATCGCGACCATCTCAACATCGGCGACGAAATCACCCTCGAAACTGCCAAGGGGCCGCGACAACTGCGGGTGGCCGCCACCACCACCATCTACCTAAACGGCGGCCTGGCGATCTACATGGAAGGCAAAACCGCCCGGCAGTTGCTCGACATCCAGGGCGTCAGCATGTATGTGATCCACACTGCCCCCGGGACGG